>JBJONI010000196.1:0-2847 GCA_046051915.1 Pseudomonadota bacterium | reverse complement strand
CCACGGAGGCCTTCCTCGAAGTGCGGACGGACAACTCCGGCGCCATCGCGCTGTACGAAGGCGACGGTTGGACGAGCGTGGGATGCCGTCGCGGCTACTACGCCGACGGCTGCGACGCGTGGGTGATGCGTCGAGCGCTCGGCGGTTGACGATCAGCCCTTGAGGTTGAGCGGGACCGGGACCGTAAGCTCTCGGTCAAGCTGCGCACCGAGCTTCCAGAACTTGACGTTGCCCTCGACACAGGTCTCGAACTCAGGGACCGCCGCGCCTTGCGGCGCAAGGTCGACGGCCTTGACCTCACCCTTCTCGTTGAAGGTGATCTTGAGCATCCACGAACCGGAGAGCCCCGGCGTGATGCACTCGCCGATGTCGGCCTTGCGGCGACTCATCAAGCTGCGGACCACCGCGACGATCTCGTCTTTCTTCGACGCCGACAACATCGGCCCGGACCGTTCGGCCGTCACTTCCGGCATCCCGCCGAGGCCCATCCCGGCGCCACCCGTCGACGCCGCCACCGACGGAGCCGCCATGCCCGAAGCCGGCGTGCCGAGGCTCGGCGTAGCAGCACCCGCCACCGGCGACGCGCCCGCGGACGCGCCCTTCAGCGCCGCACCATCCGCCGCAGAAGCCGCGACGCTCCCGGCCGAAGCCGCCGCGGTGGCCTTCGCGGCCGGATCTGCCGGATCCGCCGGGTCCGTGGGCCCGGCCTTCGCCGCGTCTTCCGCCTTCGCGATCTTCGCCGCCGCTTGGGCCTTGGTGCCCGCCTTGGGGTCCCATTCCTTCATGTCGAAGTCGATCGCGAAGTCCTCGATGACGAGCTCGGTGATCTCGGGCTCCGGCATCAGCGCGACGACGCCGAAGCCCAGCACAGCGAGCGCGACGGGGGCGAACATCCACGCCTGCTTCATCGACTGCTTTCGGACGTCGGCTTCATCCTTGGCGCGACGCTGCGCCCGGACGATCTCACCGGGATCGGTTGCGACATCCTCGCCTGGGATGTCGGCAAAGCAGCTCGGACAGGTGCCGCCGTACTGGACAACGGCCTCAGCCACCGGCTTGTGGCAGAACGGGCAACGCTCGCTCACCGCGCCTCCACGAAGGGGAACCCCTGCACCATAGCGCACGCGGCGCTCAACCGCCACGATCGCGGCGCGCCGGCGTCACATCAGGTGCCGCGGATCGACGTCGATCGTGGCGTGGACGCCGCGACGGGCGACGGCTTCGAGTCCCGGACGCGCGCGCGTCAACCAAGCGTGCAGGCGACCCGCGTCCGCGGCGCGGAGCACGACCTGCACCCGCCAGCGACCCGCGAGGCGCGGCATCGCGGCCAACGCCGGACCCAGGACATCGAAGCCGGCCGGCAAGCCTCGTCGCAGCGCCACGGCGAGCTCGCGCGCGGCCTCCATCACGCGGTCTCGGTCTTCGCCGTCGAGTCGAACCAGGGCCAACCTGGCGTACGGTGGGTACCGCAGCGTCGACCGCAAGCGCGCCTCACGCCGGAGGAACCCCTCCACGTCGCCCGTCCAGCGGAGCGCGGGGAGTTCCGGCTGGTGGGTCTGCACCAGCACGCGCCCGGCGGTCGCACCGCGCCCCGCGCGTCCTGCGAGCTGAACCAACAGGGCGAACGTTCGCTCGCCCGCGCGGAAGTCGGGCATCCGAAACCCTTGATCGACGCTCACGACGACGGCGGTCGCGACCCCGGGGAAATCGTGCCCCTTGGCCAGCATCTGCGTCCCGACCAGCAGCTGCGTACGTCCGGCGCGAAAGCCGTCGAGGACCTCGTGCAGCGCACCTCGGCGGGCGGCCACATCCGCATCGAGGCGCGCCATCGGAACGTCCGGGAACAGGTCTTGGAGAACCGCCTCGACGCGCTCCGTTCCCTTGCCGACTTCGACGAGGTTCGGCCCCTCACAGGCGGGGCACGTGGACGGCATCGGCCGCTTCAAACCACAGTAGTGGCATGCGAGGACGTGTGCGCCACGATGCAGGGTCAGCGCGATGCCACACGAAGGACAGTCGAACGCTCCACCGCAGTCGTCACACGTGACGAGCGTCGCCCAGCCGCGGCGGTTGTACAGCACCATCGCTTGCTCGCCGCGAAGGAAGGTCGCGCCCAGCGCCTCGACGACCTCGGGCGCGAGGATCGGGCGACGTCCCGACGCGTCCTTGGGGACCGCGGTCATGTCGACCACTTCGAGCGACGGCACGGGCCGGCCCGTCGCGCGCTCCGGCAGGCGAAGGAGGGTGTAGCGAGCCTCTGCCGCGTTGTGCCAACTCTCGAGGCTTGGTGTCGCCGAGGCCAATACGACCGCGCACCGTCGTTGACGCCCCAGCACCACGGCCAAGTCGCGCGCGTTGTACCGAACGCCATCGTCCTGCTTGTAGGAGTCGTCGTGCTCCTCGTCGACGACGACAAGGCCCAGCGCGTGAAACGGCGCAAACAACGCGGAGCGCGCGCCGACGACGACCCTCGCCTCCCCGGCGCGCACCCGTCGCCACTGCGCAAGGCGTTCACCGCCGGTCAACCCGCTGTGCAGCACGGCGACCGCGTCCCCAAAGCGCGCACGGAACCGGCCGACCAATTGCGGCGTCAGCCCGATCTCGGGCACAAGGACGCAGACTTGTCCGCCCCGGTCGAGCACACCGGCGGCGGCGCCCAAGAAAACCTCGGTCTTTCCTGACCCCGTCACGCCGAACAACAGGAAGGCCTGCCCAGGCGTGGCACCGGCGATCGCTTCGAGTGCAACGCGCTGCGCCGGGCGGAGAGGCAGCGCCTCGGCCGGCCCGAGCGCGGCGACCGCATCCAACGGGTCGCGGACTTCGCGCTCGGCCCGGAGCGCCCAGCCC
>JBJONI010000195.1:0-3566 GCA_046051915.1 Pseudomonadota bacterium | reverse complement strand
ACCTTCGGCATCTACTTCGGTGCGAACAACAACACGGCGGGCGTTGCAGCGCCGAACTACACGTCAGGCCTGGTCGCGACGGCGGGCGCGTCGAGCGCGGAGCTGAGCAACAACCTCGTCTACAGCACGTACACGAAGACCTCGGCCTCCGGCGCGGTGGGCGGTCTCACCGACACCCTCGGGCCCCAAGGCGGCGGCAACGTCGGTCGTCAGGCGAGCTACTCGGCCGCCAACGGCATCTTCTTCAATGCGAGCGGGGGTGGCACCAACGGCCGCTGGCTCTCGGCGAAGGATGACACCAACGCCACGATCGAGGTCGTCCACGATGGGCCGATCTTCAGCGCCGTTCGCTCCTCGGGTACGCGCTCGATCACGACGCCGGTCGTGGGTGGCTTCGATTACGAGTACACCTACATGCTGTTCGCTGAGAGCGCCGCGTTGTACGTCAAGCCGTACTTCGTGGCCAACCGCACGGCGTACATCGGTCCGCAGGGGACGTACTGGAACGCTGCGGTCCGCGTCTTCGGCGTCGACAACAACAGCTTCCTCACGCTGGGAACCTCCGACGGCACCCGCAGCTCGCCGGGCTTCGAGTGGGTTCGCGGCGGCTACGGCACGAACACGGCTTCGCCCGTCGGCTTCGCGCTTGGCTACCGCAACTCGGTCAGCTTCCGCGCGGCGCCCGTCTTCTCGACGAACGGCCGTTACGTCGGTCTGACGGGCGAGGATCTCGTTGCGGCGACGACCAGCCAGCGCCTCGTCAACGCGGGCGATGTCATCGTCAACTACCCCGTCCTGGCTGCGTACCCGCACCTTGGCGCGTTCAGCACCGTGCAAGCCGACTTCTACGGGTCGCTCGCGGGGGCTGCCACGACGCTCGGCGCCGCACAAGCCTACTGACCGTGGGTCAGGGGCTGCCGCTCCTCCGAACGGCGAGCAGCCCGCTGCTCGCGAACCAACCGGCGCTTGGGGTCTGCACCCCGAGCGCCGTTGCCGTTTCGGGAGACATCCCGATGTCGGCGGCGTAGACGTCGCCGACGTACGCCGCGGCGTCGGGGTCGAGCGCCACGTGGGTCGGCAGACCAAGCACCAAGGTCGCCGTGGCGTGGACGACTTCCGCCCCGGGTTCGCCGGTCTCGGGGTCGAGCCCCGCGGGCAGATGCAGGCTGAGCACCGGCGCCGGCGCGTCGTCGATCCACTCCGCGAGCCCTCGCTCCTCGCCGAGCAGCGGCCCGAGCCAGCCGCCCAGGGCGTCGACCACGAGCTCCGGATCGTGGGCCTCCGCCTCGGCGATGCGATCCACGCTCTGCAGGATCAGGGGCTCCGCCGACCAACCCGTGAGCCACCGCGCGGCGGCCGCCACCGTCCGGGCGTCCTCCCCGGGACCCGTCACCAACACGACGCGGCGCCCGGCGGGGTCGTCCTCCCAGAACAGACGGCGGATCGCATCGGCGAGGTGCCAGCCGCACAGCAGCGCGCGGGCTGCCGGGTCCGGCACCACCGTCGCCGCGAGGCTTGACGCGAGCTCGGCGCCGATCGAGGGGAGCGGTTCGATGGGGTCGGGGATCATGCCGGCCTCCCGAGCGCGATCGTACCCCACGCGCGCGCTTCGTGATGATCCAACCCGGGGATCCCGGCGCGAAAGGTTGCGAGCAGGGCCGCGATCGGCTACGTCGCGCCGTCCCGATTGGGTGCGGGGCTGCGCCAGCGTCGTGGTCGACGCGGCGATGCAGGCCCACCCACCCACGGAAGAACCGAGGGTATCCGATGCAGATCGTCGTCCAGTCCGAGAACGCCTTCGCCCGTAAGCTCCGCGTCGAGGTCCCCTCTGAGCGGGTCGACCGCGAGCTGGAGCGTTCGTTTGACCGCCTGCTCCGCACGTCGCGCATCCCCGGCTTCCGCCCGGGCAAGGCGCCGCGCAAGGTTCTGGAGGCGCGCTTCGGTGCGTCGGTCCAAGAGGATGTCGCCAACAACCTGATTCAGGCCGCTTGGACGACCGCGCTCACCCAGCACAAGCTTCAGCCCGTCAGCCAGCCGCGCCTCGTCGAGCCGGGCAACCTCGCGTCGGGCAAGGCGTTCTCGTTCACGATCGCGTTGGAGGTTCGCCCGTCGATCGAGGCCAAGGGCTACACCGGGCTTGACGTCGCGTGGCCGAGCGCAGACCTGGCGCCGACGATGGTCGACCAAGCGATCGACGCGCGCCTGCAGTCGCAGACGCGGTTGGCCGAGGTCACTGGCCGTGCCGTTGAGGCCGGCGACGTCGTCAACGTCGAGATCGCCTGCAAGGACGGCGCCGACGTGGTCCACGAGGCCCCGGGCACCCTGGTTCGCACCAACGGCGACGTGTGGCTGAAGGGCCTTGAGTCGTCGCTGCTCGGCCTGAAGATCGGCAAGTCGTTCAAGGGCGACATCACGTTCGCCGAGGACGCCCGCACCGAGGCCGTCGCAGGCAAGACGCTCGCCGTCGTCGCCAAGGTCCTCGCGATCCAGGCGTACGTCAAGCCGGCGCTCGACGAAGCCTTCGCGAAGGAGCTTGGGTTCGACACCGTCGAGGCGCTGCGTGCTGACGTCGAGCGTCAGCTCTCCGAGGGGCTCGCCGATCAGGCGCGCAACCATGCGCGCGCGAACTTGCTCCAGGCCCTGATCGCCGCGAACAGCTTCGACGTTCCGAACGCGATGGTCGCCGAGAACCTTCAGCTTCTCCAAGAAGAGCTGCGGATGCAGGCTGCCTACAGCGGTCGCGACCCGCGCAGCCTCACCTTCTCGGAGGCGCAACTTGCCGATCTGCGTCAGCGCGCGGCGTTCGCGGCGCGGGGCGCCATCCTCCTCGAGAGCGTCGCCAAGTTGGAGTCGATCACGGTCACCGACGCCGACGTCGAGGCCAAGATCGAGGAACTCGGCAGCGGACGGGGCCAGAACATCGAGTCCGTACGGGCCTACTTCGCCGATGCGGGCCGTGCCGCTGAGCTCAAGGACCGGATCCTCGAGGAGAAGACCTTGGATTGGCTGCTCGACCGCGCCAACGTGACGCGCGGCGCGGCCGAAGCCTCGGCCGAGGCGCCCGCGTCTGCCACGCCTGCTGCGGCGAAGAAGCCCGCCGCCAAGAAGAAGGCCGCGGAGGCCGCTGTCGAGGGCGAGGCCGCTGAGGCGGCCCCGGCGAAGAAGCCTGCGGCCAAGAAGAAGGCCGCTGAGGCGGCTGTTGAAGGTGAGGCCGTCGAGGCGGCTCCGGCCAAGAAGCCCGCGAAGAAGAAGGCCACCGACGCCTGAGCCCCTGCGTGCGGGTGCTTGAACGGTAGCGCCGGGGGGAGACCTCCGGCGCTCGTCGCTTTTGGGCCTGCGTCGGTTCCCGCGGACCCCCGGCGTGGTTATGTCGGGCCGACGGAGGCCGAGCCATGCACGCCAGCCAGTTCTTTCTGCCCTATGTCTCGGAGACGACGCACCGTGGCGAGCGCAGGAACGACGTCTACTCTCGCCTTCTGGAAGACCGGATCATCTACCTTGGCTACCCGATCGTTGACGACGTCGCGAACGCGGTGATCGCGCAGTTGCTGTTCCTGGAGAGCCAA
>JBJONI010000194.1:0-7565 GCA_046051915.1 Pseudomonadota bacterium | reverse complement strand
TGATCTTCTTCTCGTAGACGAGGATCAACGGCTCATCGAACACGACCTGCATCTTCTCGGCGTCGGTGATGAAGTACGGGCTGGTGTAGCCGCGGTCGAACTGCATACCTTCGACCGTCTCCAACAACGTCTCGAGGCCCTTGTTCTCCTCGATGGTGATCACGCCTTCCTTGCCGACCTTGTCCATCGCCTCGGCGAGCTTGTCCCCGATCTCGCGATCGCCGTTCGCCGAGATCGTCCCGACTTGGCTGATGTCGGCAGCGCCACCGATGGGGCGCGCGAGGCGATGCAGCTCCGCAACCATCGCCTCGACCGCAGCGTCCATCCCGCGCTTGAGGTCGATCGGGCTGTGGCCCGCCGCGACAAGCTTGCTGCCGTGGCGCAAGATCGCCTGGGCCAGGACGGTGGCCGTGGTGGTGCCGTCCCCGGCGACGTCGGAGGTCTTCGAGGACACCTCCTTCACCATCTGCGCACCCATGTTCTCGAACTTATCTTCGAGCTCGATCTCCTTCGCGACGGTGACACCGTCCTTGGTGGAGACGGGCGCACCCCACGACTTCTCGATCACCACGTTGCGACCGCGGGGGCCGAGGGTGACCTTGACGGCGTTGGCCAGCGCATCGACACCGGCGAGGATCTTGGCGCGAGCTTCGGCCTGAAAAACGATTTCCTTGGCGCTCATGAGGACGTTCTCCTAGGTTGGGCGGGGCGGACGGCCCTCGGCCCTCGTGGATGGGGTGGGTTCAGCCGACGATGCCGTAGATGTCCTCTTCGCGGAGGACGAGACGGTCCTGACCGTCAACCTTGATCTCGGTCCCGCCGTACCGTCCGAAGACGACGCGGTCGCCGACCTTGACGATCAGCGGGGTGACCGTGCCTTCCTTGTCGACGCGGCCGGTGCCCACGGCGAGGACGATGCCCTCCGAGGGCTTCTCCTGGGCGCTTCCGGGCAGGATGAGGCCGCCCTTGCTCTTGGTTTCACCCTCGACGCGCTGGACGAGGATTCGATCATGCAGGGGACGAACGTTCATGGATCCTCCACTCACGGACGGGCGGCATCACCGCCACTGGTTCATTGCCGCCAGCGCGCCGACCAAGCGGCGCAACGTCGGCACAACACGAGGCGGTCACCAGGAGGCGCCGCGCACGCGCGCTCCCTAGACACCCTCGGACGCGCGTCAAGCGCTCGACGGGATCCAACGACGTAAGGGTCCGCGGGGTTGCGGCGCGTCCGTTCGAAGACTAAGGGGCCCCGTCGCATTCATGCCCGGGAGCGCCAATGGCCCGCATCACCGTCGAAGACTGCCTCGAGACGATCTCGAACCGCTTCTCGCTCGTCCTCGTCAGCGCGGAGCGCACCAAGCAGCTCCTCCGCGGCGCCGACCAGCTCGTCGAGAACGACGAGGACAACAAGGAAGTCGTGCAGTCCCTTCGCGAGATCGCTGCCGGCAAGTTCCACATCGACGAGTCCGCCGTCCTGGCCCACGACGAGCACATGCCGACCGCGCGCCGCGCAGCGCCCGCCACGAGTGAGGCGCTGCCCCCTGAGGCGACCACCGACGCAGCGGGCCAGGACTTCGAGCTCCCGCCCGAAATCTAAGCGCTGCCGCTGAGCGGCCCCGCCCCCTCTTCCATCGACGCCGGCGCCAGCGCGCCGCGAGGAGACCAGCATGACCAACACCCCGCCGATCCCGGTCGACCCCGCGTCCGCCTTCGACGTGCGCATCGTCGAGCATCAAGCTCGCATCCAAAAGCTCGACGGCGCCGCCTACGAAGCCTGGCTCGCCGCGCTGCCCGACGAGGCCGACCACGGTCAAGAGTCGGCCATTCGGTTCAGCACGCCCCATGCCGACCGGGTCACCCGCCGCCGTTGAGCGTCCGTTGACGTCGCGTTGACGGCTGTCTACGAGACTTTGCAGCCCAACCCGCCGACGTGTTGAAGGAACCCGGTGCCCCGTCGTCTGACCCCACGTCCCCCACCGGGACGAGGAGGAACGATGGCGGCCCTCACCCTGCTCCGCGCGAACGACCCCGACGCCGACCTGAAGCTTCTGGCGGCATCCTCCCCGGACCGCGCTTGGTCCAGGCTCGTCGCGCGCTACCGGTCGCGCCTCGTCCGTCATGCGCTCGGCATTGTGCACGACGAGGATCACGCCCACGACGTCGCCCAGGACGTGCTGATGCGGGCGATGCGCGAACGTCGCCTGTGGGACGACGACTTCCGAATCGGCGCGTGGCTTCGCCGCGTCACGGCCAACCTCTGCTTCAACCAGGTCCGCGACCGCAAGCGCCGCGGCGAGATCCTCGCCGGCCTCCGGGAGCCGACCTCGGCGCCGGCGCTCGCACCCGAGGTGGTGCTTCAGCACCAACAGAACCGGGCCCTGCAGGACGCGATGTCGCACGTGTCGGCCGACCACCGCGCCGTGCTTGAGGCGCGGTTCTGGGGCGACCATTCGTACGAGGAGATCGCGGAGGTGCTGGCGCTCGAGCTCGGGACCGTGATGTCGCGCCTGTCCCGCGCGAAGTCCGCCCTCCGCCCCCACGTCGACCCCGCCCTGCGTCGCTCTGCGTGAACAGGTCGACGGTTTCGGTGCTACCGTCATCCCCAAGGGAGGGGGGGTGGCGATCAGCCTCAAGCCGTTGTCGATTCGCGCGACGATGCGCCGCTTGGCCCAAGAGGGCCACTCCGGACGCCTCGTCGTGGGCGCGGGTGCGGCCGAGCTGTGCGTTTGGTGGCTCGACGGGGCGCCGATCGCTGCCCGCGCCGCCGATGAAGCGGTGGCGTTGCTGCGACGCTGGGAGCGGACGGGCCGTGTCACCCCCGGCGTCGCCGCCCTGCGCGCCGCCGCGACCCGGGGCGATGTGGAGGCGCTGTACGCGCTGGCGCCGTCGGTCGAACGCGCGCGGCAGCGAGACGAGCGCTTCCTCGAGGTGCTCGCCCGCGTGAGCCGGGCCCCCACCACCCCCACGTTTGAAGTCGGGCGCGCACCGCCGCACGGCGATGTCCTCCTCGATCTCGACGCGCTCGCTGTCCTCGAACGCGCCGCCGCGATCGGTGACGCCGCCCGCCGGACCCTCGCGATCGGACACCTCAAGGCGGGGTCGCAGGCCGACGACGGGATCGCCGCGGCGGTGGCACGGGCGGCCGCGGAGCCCACGACCGTCCAGGCGCTCGCCGAGCGGCTCGACGCTGAACCCTGGACGGCGCTGGCCTGGCTCGACGCATGGACCGAACGCGGCTGGTTCACGGCGGTCCGTGAAGACGGCCCCGAGCCATCCAGCCGTCACGAAGCCTTCTCCGGCTCCCTCGACAAGCAGCGGGGCGGCGATCGGTCGGCCTTCCTGCTCGACGCCGAAGACGAGGATCGCCTCGAGCTCACGGAGGACAGCACCACCGACAGCCACCTCTCGGCGCCGTCGACAGCGGCGACCGCGTTGGGACAAGCCGAGATCCGACGGCACCTCGTCGCGATCAACGTCACGATCGACGCGCTGCGGCGCGACCTGCCGACGCTCGATGCGGGCGTCGCGTTGCAGCGCGTGCAAGCCCGCCCGCTTCTGCACGGCGCAAAGCTCGACGACGCGGGCCACCTGCCGACGGATTGGGTGTTGCAGGCTGCGCGCCGCTCACCGCGTGGCCTCTCGCAGGCACGGTCGGATCTCGACGCCTTCCTCGACGCGCTCGAGGGCCTGCTGCCCGCCGATCGCGGGCGTTGGGCCACGTTGCTCGCCTCCGCAAGGCGAGCGCCCCCACGCTAGCCCGCCTCCCACGCGCCACCGCGCCAGCGGAGCCGCACGCCCCGTGCTACGTAGGGCCACGCGAGGAGCTCCTATGCCCGCCTTCCGCGCCGCTGCGTTCGCCGTCCTCACCCTGCTCGCCGCCTGCGCGAGCCAGTACACCGTGCTCAAGCCGCCCGAGGACGTCCCGGAGGCCGAGGACACGTTCCCGGCACCCGCCGACACGCCCGAGGCACCACCCGAGGACACGCCGCCGGCCGACACCCCGGAGGACGTCGTCGACGAGCCGCCCCCTGAGGACACGCCGACGTCACCGCCCGGTGAGCCGATCGCGATGGCCGGGATCGACCAGAACGTCGACCCTCTCGACCTCGTTCGGCTCGACGGCAGCGCATCGTTCGATCCGGCTGGGCTCGCGATCACCGCGTACGACTGGACGATCATCCGGCGCCCGGCGGGCAGCTCGGCCCTGTTGATCCGCCCAGCGGCCCAACGGCCCACGTTCGTCGCCGACCTCGCTGGCGACTACGAGATCAAGCTCACGGTCAAGAACAGCGGCGGCGTCTGGGACAGCACCCCCGACAAGGTCATCGTCCATGCGGCGCCCACCGCGCACCGGTTCTACGTCCAGTTGACGTGGAACACCACGAACACCGACCTCGATCTGCACGTGAAGCTCCCCGCGTACGGTCTGTTCGAGGGCCCGGGTGACTGCGCGTTCTGCCGCAGGGCGCCGCTCTGGCCCGGCTACACGCGCGCGGAGTCGCCGTCCCTCGATCGCGACGACATCGATGGCTACGGCCCGGAGACGGCGACGATCGACATGCCCGGGAACGTGACGTTCGACGTGCAAGTCCACTACTACGGTGAGAATGGGGCGACGTCGTGCGCCAACCCGAACTGCCCGAACGTGCTCGCGACGCTCGACTTCTACATCGACGGGTTGATCGTCGATACGATGCAGACGACGCTCTCCGATCAGGGGGAGGTCTGGCAAGCCGCGACCGTCAGCTTCCCCGCCGCCGCTGTGACCCCGGTCAACGTGTTCTCGAGCACGACCCGGTCGCAGTGCTACTGAGCGGCGCCGACCGATGAGCGCGTTCCTCGCGCATGCCCGCGCGCTGCGTCGGGAAGGCGCGGCGCATGCGGCGTGGGATCACGTCGTCGCCGCGCTCAGGTCCGGGGTCGACGACCCGATGACGTACGACGAGGCGGGACGGTTCCTCGACGGCCTCATCCGCAAGGGAGCGGTCGAAGCGCCTGCGCTCCGCGTTCACGTGCTCGGCCAATGCACGACCTCCTGGCTCGCGACGTCGTTGACGGCCGCCGCAGCGGCACGTGGGCTGCCTGCGACCGTGCGGGACGGCGGCTACGACCAAGTGATGCAGGACGCGCTCACGCTGAGCGCCCACCCCGAAGGCCGACCCGATGTCGTCGTGTTGCTCCCGTGGACGCAGCGGCTGCTCGGCGCCAGCGACGCGTCGACGGCCGAGCGCGTCGCCGACGCCGTCGCGTTCTGGCAAGGGGTGTGGGCGCCGTTACGCGCGCTCGGCTGCGCGATCCTGCAGGTCGGCTACGACACCCCCCGAGACGGCGCGCGCGGACTGTTCCTCGGCGGTCAAGCCCCCGGGGATCGGGCGACCGTCCGCGCGGCAAACGAGGCCCTTCGGGCGGCGTTGCCGGAAGGCGCGTACTTCCTCGACCTCGACACCGTCGCTGGAGACGTTGGACGACGCCACTTCTACGACGACCGACGCTGGGCATGGACCAAGCAGCCGTTCTCTGAAGCCGGCACCGTCGCCCTCGCGGAGGCGCTCGCCGCTGGCTTGCAGGCGCTGCGGGTGGGCAGCAAGAAGGTCGTCGTTCTCGACCTCGACAACACGCTGTGGGGCGGCGTGGTCGGCGAGCTCGGACCCCTCGGCGTCGGGCTCGGCGAGTCCGCCGACGGGGAGGCCTTCCGCACGTTCCAGACGGCGTGCAAGGCGCTCCGCGCACGTGGCATCCTGCTCGCCGTCGCCAGCAAGAACGAGCAAGCCGACGCCGAAGCGCCGTTCGTCGACAACCCCGCCATGGTGCTCAAGCTCGACGACTTCGCCGCGTTTGAGGCCAACTGGGGTCCGAAGTCCGAGAGTTTGCAGCGCATCGCCGCCAGGCTCAACCTCGGCCTCGAGTCCTTCGTCTTCGTCGACGACAACCCCGCCGAACGTGAACAGGTCCGTCAAGCGTTGCCAATGGTCGAGGTGGTCCCCATGCCGACGGACCCGAGTGGCTACGTCGAAGCCCTCGAACGCGGGCGCTGGTTCGAGGCGCTCTCGCTCACGCGGGAGGACGCGACACGCGCCGACCAGTATGCGCAGGAGCGCGCCCGGCAGGCGCTGAGCGAGACCGCCGCCGACCTGCCGACCTACCTGCGCAGCCTCGCCATGGTGGGCGACGTGCGCGCGATCGACGACGCCGATCTGCCGCGCGTCGTGCAGCTGTTGGGCAAGACGAACCAATGGAACCTCACGACGCGGCGACACCCTCAAGACGTCGTGGACGCGATGCGGCGTCAACCAGGCGCGATCTGCTTCTCGCTGCGCCTCGCCGACCGCTTCGGCGACCATGGCTTGGTCGCGGTTCTGCTCGCCGTCCCTGACGAGGATGGCGCGCTGTGCATCGACACGTGGCTGATGAGCTGCCGGGTCATCGCGCGCACCGCCGAGGCCTACGTGTTTGCGTCGCTGCTTCAGAGGGCCGCAGATGCGGGCTATTCCGTGATCCGGGGCGCCTACGTGCCCACGGCCAAGAACGCTCAGGTCGCCACCTTGTACGCCGACCTCGGCTTGCGCCCGACGCCGAGGGACCCGGCCGACGGGACGGTCTGGTTCGAGGGGCGCATCGCCGACCTGCCGGTCCCCACCCACCACATCGACGACGCGCGCTAGCGCGGTGCACGGGTGACGACCGTATCGGGCCCGACGCGCACCGGCGGGACCCCTGCACCATCGAACCGGACCGAATCGCCGACGACGACCTCGTCCCAGGCGGCGTTCGAGGTGGACGCGTGGCGGTCGAGGCGTCCGGCTTGCGCCAACGTTCCCGCCGTCGTGCACCACCACACGTCGCTGCGGCCCTTGGTTCGCGACACCGGGCCCACCGCACGTGCGGCCGGCGAAACGGGGCGCGGCGTCGGCGTGAGCACCAACCGGGCCGCCGTGAGGCCCTCCCACCTCAACCCCGCTTCGCGCGCCACGGGCTGCAGCGACTCGGGCAAGACGCCGTCCGCCCACCCGTGACACCAGTCCTGCGGCCGCGCGAGCATCGGGCACGCCGAGACGTGCGGGCATGGAGACGCCACGCCACGCCCCGCCTCCACCAACGCGTCACGGACCGCCTGAAGGTGTCGGGTGCCCGCCTTCAACGCAGGTTCGAGCAGGAACACGACCCCATCAGGCGCCACAGCACCGAGCGCGGCGGAGAGCAGATGCGTGTGAGCGGCCACACGTTGGAGCGCCGCGCTGCCACGGTCGAGCTCGCAGAGCACCTGACCGAGCAACACCACATCGTAGCCACCCTCGACGAGCGCGCCGCGTAGGTCGGCGACCCGCGTGCGGACGAGGACATCGGGCAACGCGACCCGCACGACGTCCGACGCGATCGCGAGCCCGGTCGGTTCTGTATCGACGAGCGTGACCTCTGCGACGGGAGCCGCGCCGAGGGTCCGGCGGGCGTCGGCGAACCCGATCGTCGTCGCGCCCAAGCCCGCGCCGAGGTCGAGCACCTTGAGCGGGCGCGCCGGGGCCGCCCTCGCCGCGTCCTGCGCCCAAGACGCGGTCGTGAGGACA
>JBJONI010000193.1:0-26610 GCA_046051915.1 Pseudomonadota bacterium | reverse complement strand
TCCTCGATCTCGCCCGTGCCGAGGCCGGACAGTTCTCGCTGGAGGCGGTGCCGACCTCCCTGGCCGAGGTGATCGACGACGTCGTCGAGGTCCACCGCTACCGCGCCGAGGAGAAGGGACTCACCCTCAACGCCCACATCGACCCACGCGCCCCGCTCGGCGTCCTCGCCGACCCGCTGCGGCTGCGCCAAGTCCTGCACAACCTCGTCTCGAACGCGATCAAGTTCACCGAACATGGCGCGATCGAGGTGCATGTTGCGCTGCGCGGGCCACAGTTGGCCGACGGCCGCGTCCCGCTGGAGATCGCGGTCGCAGACTCGGGCATCGGCATCCCGTCGCACGCGCTGCCGAACCTGTTCCAGAAGTTCCAACAGGCCGACCTCAGCGCCAGCCGTCGCTATGGCGGCGCGGGCCTCGGCCTCGCGATCAGCAAGGAGATCGTTGACCTGCTCGGGGGTACGATCCACGTCGAGACCTGCCTTTCGGTAGGCACGACGATGCGCGTCCACCTCGACCTGCCGCCGGCGCACGTCGCGAGCACCGACCCCCGACCGAGCTACGTCAGCCAGGTCGACACGTCGCCCCAAGCGGACGGCGTGCGCGCGCGACGCGTGCTGCTCGTCGAGGACAACCCGATCAACCAAGCGGTCGCGGTTCGCCTGCTCACATCGCTCGGCGTCGAGGTCACGGTGGCCGATGGCGGCGAGCCCGCCGTGGAGCTCGTCAGCCAAAACCGGTACGACCTCGTGCTGATGGACCTGCAGATGCCGGGGATGGACGGCCTGACCGCCACCCGGATCCTCCGCACGCTCCCGCAAGCCCAACGTCTGCCGATCGTCGCGTTGACGGCCAATGCCTACCCCGAGGACCGTAAAGCGTGCGAGGAGGCCGGGATGAACGACCACCTCGCCAAGCCCGTCTCGCTCAACGCCCTCCGCGAGGCGCTCGACCGCTGGTGTCCCAAGGCGCAGACGCGGCCCGAGCCGCGGCGTCACCTGCGCACGATCCCGGGCGGCCTCTCCGTCGGCTGACGCGGCCGGTCAGCCCCACCAAGCGCGAAGACTCGGCTGGAGTGGGCCGTTGCTCGCCAAGATCCACGGATCACCTGGCTGCCACACGGCGCCACCCCGCCCCTGCACGACGCCGCCCGCCTCGGTGATCAACAGCGCGCCGGCCGCCGTGTCCCATGGCGCCAGCCCGAGCTCACAGAACGCATCGAGGCGGCCGGCAGCGACCCACGCCAAGTCCAGCGTCGCCGCCCCCAAACGCCGCACGCAACCGACCTCCGCGAGCGCCGCCGCGAGGCCAAGCAGGTCGACCTCGGCCCGCCGCGGCCCGGATGGGAACCCGATCCCGACCAGCGCGCGCGCGGGCGCCTCGACGTCCGAGACCGACAACCGCGTGGCCCCGCACCAGGCGCCGTGCCCCCGGGTCGCGGTGAACACCTCGTCGCGGAACACGTCGTGCACGACGCCCACCTCGACGACGCCCTCGACCATCAGCGCGACCGACACACCGACCTGCGGCACGCCGTGAACGTAGTTGGTGGTGCCGTCGAGGGGGTCGACGATCCACGTTGGCGCCCCGCCGCGACGGGTGTCGACGTCCTCCTCGGCGAGGATCGCGATCTCGGGTGTCGCCTCCGCGAGCACGCGCAGGATGGCGGCTTGGCTCGCATGATCGGCTGCCGTCACCGGGTCGAAGGCCCGCTTGCCGCGAATCGCGAGCGCGTCCCGCGGGTGGTCCGCGACCACGCGCGCGCCCGCCGCCGCCGCCGCCCGTGCCACCGCAGCCAGATCCCGATGCGATCGACCCGGCGTCATGGTGCTTCCCCCCGCGCGATGCGCGCTTGCGCCGCGACCAACGCGTCGTAGCCCGGCCCCGGCGCGCTCCCGAGCGACAGCCCTCGCGTCACCGCCGCGGCCGCGACGTCACGCCGACCCGCCGCCCAAGCGCTGCGCGCCACCGCCAGCGCCACCGCTTGCCCTTGGGTTTGCGGTGCGCGGATCTGGGCCAGGGCGGCCTGCCAATCGACTTCGGCCGCCTCCTCGTCCTCGGCCGGCCTCTCCTGCTTGCGCGGCGCAGGCGCCGCCGGCGCGTCCATCGCCGCCGCAGACGCCACGCGCCCCGGCCCCCGCGGGGCCACCTTCGCCTCCGCCGCCGCGGTGCGTGTGGCCGTCGCCGACGACACGGCCGCCGCTTCCTTCAGCGCGTCCCCCTGGGCGACCGTCGGCTCGGCGGGAACCGCCACCGCCTTCGGGGCCGGCGGGGGCGGGGGCGGGGGAGGTGCAGGTGCAGGTGCCGGCGCAGACGCCGCGATCGTGGCGGCACCGGACGCGGCCGCGGTCGACGCCTGGCCGTAGCCACCCCGCCCAGCGCCCACGCCCTCGGTCGCCGCCCCGCCGAGCACACCGCCCACCCAGCCCGAACCGCCGGTGAGGCCGTCCAGGGCGCGCCCTTCGAGATCGAGCGCCTCCGCACGGCCGCGCAGGGCGCGCGCCTCCGCGGGCTTGCCGGCCGCGTCGGGCGCGGGGGGCGACGCCGGCACGGGCGCGGGCTCCCCCACCGCCGGGGGCGCGGCCTCCAGCGCGGGCGACACGGTCTGCGCGGCCCTCGCGCGCGACGCCGTGGCGTCGTCGAGCGCCGGTGGCGCCTCGTCCGCACGCGGGAGCACCGCGACCAGTGCCACCGCCGCGGCCGCCAACGCACCCACAGCCCCCAGCACCGGCCGCCACCGTCGCAGCAGGACAACCGGCGCAGGCGCCGCCAGCGGGCCTGCCTGGACGCTCCCGAGCACGTCCGCCAGCCCCAGACGCATCGCCGGCGCCCGCTCGGGCCGCAGCGCGAGCACCGCCTGGACGACGTCGGCGTCGAGCCCATCGGGCGGCGGCGTCCCCGCCGGGGCCGCGAGCCACGCCGCGAGGGCTTCGGCCTGCTGCTCCTCGGTCATGGCGGGTACTCCTCTCGAAAGGCCTTGCAGGCGCGATGGAACAACACGTCGAACGTCGCGACGGTCACGCCAAAGTGCGCGGCGCACGCCTCGCGGCTCTGCTCCTCAAGCAGCCGCATGCGGAGCGCCTCGGCGTAGCGCGGGTGGAGGCGCGACAGGCTCACCGAGACCTCGGCGGCCGTATCGGCCACATCCAGCCCGCGGTCGACCGCCTCAGACGGGGCCACGACGGCCTCCGGCTGCGCCACGAGGCGTTCCTGGAGCGCGCGTCCGCGCGACGAGGCCCGGTGCACGTCCATCGCACGGTTGGTCGCGATGCGGTGCAGCCAGAACCACAAGCTCCGGCCCTCCCAGCGGTAGGTCGAGATCTTTTCGAGGACGGCCCGGAAGCTCTCGCGCACCACGTCCTCGGCGGCCTCGGTCGACAAGCCGCGCCGGAGGACCGATCGGTACAGGGCGTCCGAGAACCAGCCCCACAAGGCCGCGGCCGCGGCACGGTCTCCCGCCTGCAGCCGGACGAGCACCGCTCGCTCCTCGTCGAGCGACACGGCAGGCGCAGCGCGGAGCGCGACGTCGACCATCGGTCCCCTCCCTCCCGTTGCTGCTGCTTGCCACGTCTGCACCACCCCGTCACCCGCGCGCGTTCATCCCCCGGACGCCGGCGCGGTGAGCAGCGTCCCTCGCCCGAGGATCCACCCCGGGTCGAGGGAACGTTTGAGGGTCGCGAAACCTTGCAGGGTATCTGCGCCCACCATCCACGCGAGCTGGTGGACCTTGACCTTGCCGATGCCATGTTCGGCCGACACCGAGCCCCCCAGCGCAACCGCGCGTCGCGCGAGGTCGTCGTAGAACGACTTGGCGATCGCCAGCTCCTCGGGCGAGGTCGGCAGCAGGTTGAGATGCAGGTGGTTGTTGCCGAGGTGGCCGAACAGCACCGAACGGATCGGCGCCGCCTCGTAGGCATCACACATCGCGTCGAGGCCGTCGTCGGGCACGCTGAGGTCGGTGCCGAGCTTGGGCATCCCGTTGCGCACGACGATCTCGTTGATCCCTGCGGGGATCGCGTGACGAATCGCGTGCAACCGCGCGCGGCCGGGCGCGTCGGTCGCGAGCACCGTGTCGTCGGCGAGCGCGCCGCCCTCCACGAGCGCCTCCCACCAAGCGCCGATGTGGGCGTCGGCGTCGAGGTCATGCACCTCCTGCTCGCAGAACAGCGCCGCGCCTGCCCCCTCGGGGACGGACGCCCCGTGCGCCGCCGCGAGCTGCAGGCAGGCGCCGTCGAAGTACTCGATCGCCCGCGGCGAGAGCGCGCCCGCGGGATCGCGCCGACAGGCGGCCCGGAGCGTCCGCATGAAGTCAACCGCCGTGCTGCGATCCACGAAGAAGGCCATCAAGCCGATCACGTCGGCCGGCAGATCGGTCAGCCGCACCGTCGCGCGCGTGATCACGCCGAGCGTGCCCTCCGCGCCGATGAACACGTCGATCGCCTCGGCGGCCGGTGCGTACCCGGCGGCCGTCTTGACCCGCGGCTCGGCCCAACGGGGCACCGGCCACAACGGCGGGACCGGATCGCCGCGACGGTAGGTCGCGACCTCGCCGGTGGGCAGCACGACCTCGATCGCCTCGACCCACGGCCGCGTCGGGCCGTAGCGGAACGTCCGCGCACCGCTCGCGTTGCACGCGATCGCCGCCCCCAACGTGCACTCATGCCGCGAGGTCGGGTCCGGGGGGAAGAACCGCCCGGTCGCCTCGATCTGGGCCTGGAACTCGCCGAGCATCACGCCGGCGTCGGCCTCGGCCGTGTCGTGTCCGATGTGATGCACCGTGCGGAGCAGCTCCATCGACATCAACCACCCGCCGTCGGGCACGGGGCCCGCCGTGGTCGAGGTCCGCGCCGCCGTGACGGTCAGCGGGATGCCGTGCTGCTGGCAATGCGCGACGATCTCGGCCACCTCCGTGGTGTTCCGGGGTCGCAACAGCGCCTCCGCGTGGCCGCGGCGGTTCGACGCATCGGTGAGGTAGCCCTCGATCACCGTGGGATCGGTCACCGGTTCGACGCGCATGCCTGCCTCCGAGGGCAGCCGCTAACCCGGTGTCCGCCTCAGCGGTCGCTCTCCAGCCACGCGGCGCGGTGGGCGGCGGCCGTCGGGCTCGCGTCGGGGTCGACCTGCAACGTCCACGTCTCGGTCGGCTTGGCGGCGAGCGTCAGCGTCAGTGTGCGCAAGGCGCCTCGGCGTGCGACGAGCAGCGACACCGTCTCGCCGGGCGCACGGCCGAGCACAGCGGCCGCGAGGTCGCCGTCCACCACGCGCACGCCGTCGGCGCCGATCAACTCATCGCCGACCTGAACGCCCGCGTCCCACGCCGGCGTGCCGCGCAGCACCTTGCCGACCTTGGCACCGCCCGCCTCCAGCCCCGTCCAGATCGCGGGCAAGGCGTCGTCAGCCGGCTCGGCGGGGGGCTCAAAACGGAGCCCGAACCACCGCAGCGCCGGGCCGTAGTCGAGCTCCTCGGTCCCGCGCACCCAGGCGTCGACCTGAGGCTGTAGATCCCGCCCCGCCACCTCGGAGATCAAGGCCTCGAACGCTGCTTCGGTGTAGCCCTCCCCGTCGCCAAAGCGCGCCCACGCGAGCCGCATCACGGCGTCGAGACCGGCGCGTCCCCCCGTCGCCTCGCGCACCGCGGCGTCGATCAACCAGCCGACGACCGCGCCCTTGGTGTAGTAGGAGATCTGCCGGTTGTCGGCGTCTTCGTCGGGACGGTAGTGCTTGATCCAGGCGTCCGTGGAGGCGTCCGCGAGCGGCTGCACCCGCCGTCCCGGGGTCGTCTGCAGGCCGGAGATCGCCTTGCTGAGCTGCGAGAGGTAGGCCTCCTCGTCGCTCAGGCCCGCGCGGCGGACGATCAGGTCGTCGTAGTAGGCGGTCAGCCCCTCGGCGATCCACAACGAAGGCGTCAGGACCTCGGCCTGGTAGTCGAACGGCCCAAGGCCCACCGGGCGCAAGCGTTTGACGTTCCACGCGTGAAACATCTCGTGGGCGACGAGGCCGTACCAATCGCGACGCGCGGCGGGGTCGCGCCCTTGCACGCGGCGCGCGTAGAGCAACGTGCTCTCCTTGTGCTCGAGGCCGCCTCCGCCCTCGGCGATCACCTGAAGCACGTCGTAGTGGGCGTAGGGGACGACGCCCCACAGCCTGGCCTCTTCGGCCGCGATCTTGGCCACGGCGTCCGCCGCCGCGGGGAAGTCCCACCAGCCCTGCCCGCCGAGGCTCGCGAGCCGGTGGGGCACGCCGAGGACGTCGAACGTCTGGACGTCCGCCGGACCCCACAGCAGCGGCGCATCGACGAGCGCGTCGTAGTCGGCCGCGACGACGTGGCCGGGCGCGCCGTCGGCGTGGACAGGCAACGGCGTGACCAACGACCAAGCCGCCGGACCGACGAAGGACAGGTCCCAGGCGGCGTCGGGCAGGTGCGCGGGGCGCAAGAACGTGGCGGCGCCGATCAGCGCGCCGCCGTCCGCATCGATCGCGTTGGACCGCACCGACGGCTCCCGGGCGACGATCGTGGCCCGCAGGGTGAGGCTCGCGGTGCCCGCGCTCGCGACGGTCCAGCGGTCCTTGCCGACCTTGGTGACCGCCCTCGGCTGGCCTTCGGCGTCCACCGCGACCAGCGTCTCGACGAGCCGCGCGTACTCCCGCACGAGGTAGGAGCCGGGCGTCCAGACCGCCATCGTCAGCGTCACCGCGTCGAGGCCCGCGGTGGGCACCGACTCCTCGACCGTCAGCCGCGACGTGCTCGGGGCCTCCACGGTGACCACGACCCGGATCGCGTCGTCCAACGGCGGCAGCGGCCGCGCATCAGGCCGCCAGACCGGTTCGGGGCGCCCACAAGCGAGCAACGCGAGCAGCAACGACATCCGACCTCCCCGGCCTCACGTCGCAGAACATGCCGGGCGGGGGGCGGCAAACGGGGCGGAGGGTGGACGGGGGGCGGCCGACGCGCCACAAAGCGGCGACGCCCGCGGCCACGACGCCGCGCGTTCCGGAGGTCCCATGCTCACCGTCCTCACCGGCGCCTCGCGCGGCCTCGGGGTCCGACTCGCCGAAGACCTCGCCCGCGATGGCGGGACGATCGTGCTGGTGGCGCGCGACGCGGAGGGGCTCGCGGCCACCGCGGCGCGCGTCGCCGCCGCCGGCGCGCAACCCGTGGTGCTGCCCACCGACCTCGGCGACCCCGAGGCCGTCGACCGGCTCGCCGCCGCGATCCTGACGCACGGGACGCCCGACCGCGTCGTGCTCAACGCCGGCATCGAGATCACCGTGGGCGTGCTCGACCAATCCGCCGAGGACATCAGCCGTCAGGTCGGCCTCAACCTCACCTCGCCGCTCCGGCTGACGCGCGCGTTGCTCCCCGCGATGGTGCAGGCCCGCCGCGGCGCGATCGTCGCGATCAGCTCGATGAGCGGCAAGTCTCCTACGCCGTACAACGCCGTCTACACCGCCACCAAGCACGGTCTCAACGGGTTCTTCGCCAGCCTGCGCATCGAGCTGTGGGGCACCGGCGTGCACTGCGGCGTGGTCTGCCCGAGCTTTGTCGCCGAGACCGGCATGTGGTCCGACACCGGCGTGAAGGCGCCGCCGCTGATGCGCGAGGTGACGCCCGCTGCGGTCGTCGCCGCCGTCCGCGCCGTGCTCGGCGGGGCGCCCGAGGTGCTCGTCACTCCAGCGCCCGTCCGCCCGCTGCTCGCGCTCGGCCAGTTGTTCCCGCGGCTCGACGGCGCGATGCTCCGCACGATCGGGGTGCTCGACGCGCTGCGGGAGCGCGCCCGGGTCACGGCCGCCAGACGAGCCGGTTGACCTGCAACACTTTGTGCGCGTAGGCTTGTCCCCTACCCTTCCGGGGAGGTCGCTTGCGCGCTGAACGCCTGCTGCTCGCCCACCTCGCGCTCCGGCAACGCGACGACGCCGACCGCGTGTGGCTGCGGCAACCGATGGGGGACGGCCGCGCGCGTACCTGGACGTGGGGGGAAGCGATCGCCGAGGCGCTGTCGATGGCGCGCCACCTGCAAGGTCTCGGGGTGGGCGACGGCGACCGCGTCGGCCTGCTGTCGAAGAACTGCGCGTGGTCGATCTTGGCGGAGCTCGCGATCTGGTTCGCCGGCGGCGCCACCGTCTCGATCTTTCCCACCGAGACCGCGGCCACGATCGGGTTCGTGCTCGACGACGCCGACGTCCGCGCGCTGTTCGTCGGCAAGCTCGACGACTGGAACGGCCAGCGAACCGGGGTCTCCCCAAGGCTTCGACGCATCCGGTTCCCGCTCGCGCCGTCCGGCGACGACGACGGCGCGACGTGGGACGAGATCGTCGCGGCGACCCCACCCTTGGCCACGATCCCGGAGCGGCCGCGCGACGCCCTGTGCATGATCGTCTACACCTCCGGCTCGACGGGAACCCCCAAGGGCGTCCGTCACACCTTCGGCAACGCCTCCGACGCCGTGGAGGGGCTCGTGCGCGCCGTCGGCTACCGGCCTGACGACCGGCAGCTCTCCTACCTTCCGCTCGCGCACATCTTCGAGCGGGCCTACGTGCAGTGCGCGAGCTTCGTCTCCGGGCACGAGATCCACTTCGCAGCCTCGGTGGAGACGTTCGTCGACGACCTGCGGCGCGCGCGCCCCACGCTGTTCGTCTCTGTGCCCCGGCTGTGGTTGAAGTTCCAGCAAGGGGTCGTCGCGACCGTGCCCGATGTCTGGCTGCGACGGCTGTGGCGTCTGCCTTGGGTAGGTCCGCGGATCAAGGCCGCAATCCTGCGAAAACTCGGGTTGGACGAGGTTCGGATGGCCGCGAGCGGGTCGGCGCCGATCCCGGCCTCCCTGCTCGAATGGTACAACGAGCTCGGGGTCCCGCTGCTCGAAGGCTACGCGATGAGCGAGGACTTTGGCTACTCGCACTTCTCGACGCTCGCCAACCGCGCCCCCGGCTGGGTCGGCGTGCCGTACCCCGGCGTGACGGCGCGGCTCGACGACGACGGCGAGATCCTCATCCAAAGCCCGGGGTTGTTCGCGGGCTACCACGGCCGACCTGACCTCGACGCCGAAGCGTTCACCCCGGACGGCTTCTTCCGCACCGGCGACCTCGGCGTGCGCCGCGAGGACGGGATGCTGCGGCTGTGTGGCCGGAAGAAGGAGCCGTTCAAGACGAGCAAAGGCAAGTTCGTGGCCCCGGCGCCGATCGAGGACCGACTGCTCGCGGACGGCGGCTTCGAGTCGGTGTGCGTGCTCGGAGCCGGGCGCCCTGCAGCTTTGGGGATCGCGGTGCCTTCCGAGGACCTGAGGGCCAAGCTGACCGGCGCCGGCGGGCCTGTCGAGGCGCTACGGGCGCGGCTGACCGACCGATGGGCGGCGCACCTCGTCGCCGTCAACGCCCACCTGCCCAAGCACGAGCAGCTCAGCCACCTCGTCGTTCGGTCCGAGCCCTGGTCGGTGCAAGCCGGCACCCTCACGCCCACCCTCAAGCTCAAGCGGGCGGCGATCGAAGCCGACGCCGCGCCCCACCTCGACGCCTGGACGTCAGCGACCGCGCGCGTGGTGTGGGCGACGGCGCGACCGCGTGACGCCGAGCGCAGCCAGCCCTAGCCAAGCGCCTGCCCACGACCCGCCCAGGCCTGCGTCACAGGCGCAGGTGGGCGCGGGCGCGTCCGTCGGCAACGGGCGGCGCACCTCGTCGGGGCACGTCGTCGGCGACGTCTCAACGAACCCGGACTCCCCGCCAAAATGAAGCCAGTCGAGGCCACACTGCCCGTCGACCTCGTCGCAGCCGTCCAACGGCGGGCCGAGCTGGCGCAGGCTCGCCGCGAGCACCTCCATCGGCCCGCCGACGTCGACGCCCACCACCTGACGCAGCTCGTCTTGGGCGCACGCCCACGGCAGGCCGTCGGGGCCCATCTGGAGGCAGGTCCAGTCGACCTCGACCCCATGAGGGGCCCAGTCGCCCGAAAGGTTCCACCACAGCGCGCCGTCGACCACCGCGACGTCGACGTACGGGGCGCGAACAGGGCCGAGGAGCGAGCCCGTCGCCGACGGCCCCACCGAGACCGCGTCGCCGTCGGTCCACCACAGCGCGCGCGGAGCGCCGGTTCCCGCGAGGAGCCATACGCCGCCGTCGGCAGCGAGCTTGGGGGCGAGGCGATCCAGCGGCGCCTCGGTGGCCGGCCACGCCGACGGCGTCCGATCGCGCCACGCCAGCCCGTCGTAGGACAACAACGTCGGGTTCGGCTGGCTCCCCGCCACCCATAGGGTGTCCCCGTCGGCGAGCAGGCCGTCGGGCCGCACCGCCGTCCACGTCTGCACCCGCTCGGCTGGCCCGATCCGCGGCAAACGCCACAGGGAGCCTGCGCTCTCGACGAAGTCGCGCGTGAGCAGCCACCCCTCCTGCCGCCACGCGGCGAGCGCCACCGGCACGTCATCGACCCCGAGCGCGTAGGCCCGGGCGTCGCACCCGCCCGACGTCGAGACGTAGGCGCCGTCCGTGCCTGCGAGCCACAAGCCGGCCCCGTCCGGAGACGCGGCGGCGAGCGCGGTCTCTGAGCCGCCCCAACGCGAGGGGCAGCCAAAAGCGAACGTCCCGTCGGGCTGGGCCTCGTGCACCCCGAGGTTGGTCCGAATCAGGCCGGGGCTCACACCACCCGGGACGGCCTCGCACGGACCGTCGCTGCCGAGCGTCAGCAGCTCGAGGATCGCGGGCGCCGGACCGTGGGCGAGCAAGCTGGCGAGCAGGATCATCGTCGGCTCCGAGCTGCGAGCGTACCACCGCGCGCGGCACCGTCGACCCGCGTCGCGTCACAGGCTATCCCGCGGCGATGTCCGACCTGCTCGCCGAGATGGCTGCCGCCAGCCGCGTCCGCGCCGACCTCGCCCTCGGGCAACGTCCTGCGCTGGCCCAGGCCGCCGCCGAGCAACCACCGCCCACGCCGCTCCCGAGCCTCGAGGAGGCGCCGTTCCTCTTGTTCGCGGAGGTCAAGCTCGTCGCCCCCAGCCAAGGGGTGCTCGCCGCCCCCGACGACCCCGTCGCCTTCGCAGCCGCCCAGGCGCGGCGCTACGACGAGGCGGGCGCAGACGCCCTGTCGGTCTTGACCGAGCCGAGCCGGTTCGCCGGCGCGTTGACGCACCTGCAGGCGAGCACGGCGGTCGTCCGCGCGCCGACGATGCGAAAGGACTTCCTCGTCGACCCGATCCAGCTCCTCGAAGCCCGCGCCGCGGGCGCATCGGGCGCCCTCCTCGTCGTTCGGATGCTGCCGGACGCCACCCTCGACGCGCTGATCGCCGAAGCCGAGCGGCTCGGGATGTGGCTCGTCCTGGAGGCGTTCGACCTCGACGACCTTGCGCGCATCGCCACCCGCGGACTGACCGACCAACGGATCGGCGGCGTGAACGTCCGCGACCTGCGCACGCTCCGCATCGAGGCCTCGCGACTCGCCGCGCTCGCGCCGCACCTGCCACCGGGCAGGGTGCTGGCCGAGAGCGGGATGAACGGCGCCGACGACGCACGCGAAGCCGCCGCGCTGGGGTACGGCGGCGCGCTGTGCGGCTCGGCCTTGATGCGGGCTGACGCGCCTGGGCCGCTGGTCCACGCGATGCGGGCGGCGGGGACCGCGGCGGCGACTCGCACCCCCAGGCGCGGCCGATGACCTTCGTCAAGCTGTGCGGATGCAAGGACGTCGCCGCGGTGCGGGCGATCGCTGGCGCGCGTCCCGACGCCGTCGGGTTCGTCCTCGCCGAGAGCCCGCGTCGGGTCTCGCTCGAGGCCCTCGACGCGCTGCTTGGGTGGATCCCGAGTGACGTGCAGCGATGGGCGGTGTTTCGTACCCCCGACCCCGACACGGTGCGCGCGTTGGCGCGGCTCGACCTCACCGGCGTGCAGGCCTGGCACGGATGGGACGGCGAGGGCCTCGCGTCGCACCTCGCCTACCTACCGGTGTTCCGCGACGCGCCTGGCGTCCTCGACGCCATTCGAGACGCCGGCTTTGACGGGCGCCCACGCGACGCCCGCGGCCTCATCGGCGGCTTCGTCCTCGACGGGCCCTCAGGTGGCGGGCGCGGAGAGCCGGTGGACGTCGGTCGGGCCACGGCGGCCGCGCGCCTCGGACCGTTGACGCTCGCCGGCGGCTTGCGGGTCGACACCGTCTCCGCCCGGGTGGCGACGGTCGGCCCGTGGGCCGTCGACGTGGCGTCGGGCATCGAGGACGCCGACGGCCAAAAGTGTCCCGACCTCGCGCAAGCGTTCGTCGCCGCCGCGCGTCACGGCGATCGTATGCGTTAGGCGAGCTGCCCGGAGACGCCATGAAGCGCGCGATCGACACCCGCAACCTGCCCGACGCACAAGGGCGATTCGGCCCCTTCGGCGGCCGCTACGTGCCCGAGACCCTCGTGCCCGCGCTCACCGCGCTCACCGAGGCCGCCCACGAGGCGCTCTCCGACCCGGCGTTCCTCGGCGCCCTCGACGAGCAGCTTCGAGACTTCGTGGGTCGTCCCACGCCGCTCACCCAAGCGGTTGGGCTTTCGGCGGCCTGGGGCGCCGACATCTGGCTCAAGCGCGAGGACCTCGCGCACACCGGCGCCCACAAGATCAACAACGCGATCGGCCAGGTGCTGCTCGCCAAGCGGATGGGCGCCCGTCGCATCGTCGCCGAGACCGGCGCCGGCCAGCATGGGGTCGCCACCGCCGCCGCCGCCGCGCGGCTCGGACTGCCGTGCGTCGTGTACATGGGCGCCGTCGACGTCGCGCGCCAAGCCCCGAACGTCCGCCGCATGCAGCTGCTCGGCACCGAGGTCCGCCCCGTCACGGGCGGCGACGCGACGCTGCGCGCCGCGATCGACGAGGCGTTGCGCGACTGGGTGAGCGACCCCGGCCACACGTTCTACGTGCTCGGCAGCGTGGTCGGACCGCATCCCTACCCCTGGTTGGTCCGTACCTTCCAACGCATCATCGGCGTCGAGGCCAAGGCGCAGTTGTTGGCACGCACCGGACGTCTCCCCGACGCCGCGATCGCGTGCGTGGGTGGCGGGAGCAACGCGATCGGCCTGTTCCATGCCTTCCTCGACACCGACGTGGCGCTGATCGGCGTGGAGCCCGGGGGGCGCGGCGCAGGGCTCGGGGAGCACGCTGCGACGCTCGCGTACGGCAGCCCCGGCGTGCTGCATGGCTGCTACACGATGCTGTTGCAGGACGCGCACGGTCAGGTCGTCGAGACGCACTCGGTGTCCGCCGGCCTCGACTATTCGGCGGTCGGCCCAGAGCACGCCCACCTCGCAGCCCTCGGGCGCGTCACCTACACCACCGCCGACGACGAAGCGGCGATGGCCGCCCTGCAAGCGTGCTGCGCCCTCGAAGGCATCCTACCCGCCGTCGAAACCGCCCACGCCCTCGCCGGCACGCAGCGCTACGCCGCCGCGCACCCCGGACACACGATCCTCGTCGGACTCTCGGGTCGGGGCGACAAGGACCTGCCGATCTTCGAGGCGTGGTCGCAGCGACAGGCGTGACAAGCAGGCGTCACCTTCGGTACACTGGCGCACCGAAGGAGAGGCCATGCGCATCCTGCCTGTCTCGCCCCCCATCCTGCGCCTCGCGCCCGCCCTGTTGCTCGGCGGGTGCACCAGCATCGGCTGTCTGCTCGGGTTGAACACCCGCGCCGACGGCACCTGCGCGCTCCCCGAGCCCGAGGCCTGCGAGGAGGGTCAGCTCCGCGACGCCACCGGCGCCTGCCGCGACCCCGAGGGCTTTGAGGTGGGCGGCGGCGGCGACACCGCAGGCGGCGGCGGCGGCGGCGGCGGGCCGATCGACACCGCCCCGTTCGACGGCGTCGACCCCAACCCGCCCGGCGGCGGCCCGACCCCCAACCCCGGAGCGAGCGCGTGCGCGTACACCGTGTGGCTGCAAACCGACGACTTCCCTGAGGAGTTCGGGGTTCGCATCACCAACGGTGGCAGCACGCCCCTCGCGCAAGCCCCCGGATCGATCACGGCCCCCAACCAGCGGGTGGTCTACGACCTCGAGCTGGCGGCGGGCGGCTGGGCGCTGGAGCTCGCGGATTCGTTCGGGGACGGCTGGACAGCGCCGGCCGGTGTCGCGATCTACCACGCCCAGTCGGGCGGGACCGTGCTGACGGCGACGCTCAACGGCACCGATTCGGGCACGTTCCCGTTCACCGCCACCTGCGCCGCCCCATGAACCAAGGAGCCCCCATGCACCGCACGCTGTCTCCCCTGTTGGTTCTGCTCGCCGCGTGTGCGGCCGACGACAGCACGCCCGCGCCCTACCAAGACGGGCTCACGTGGATCGTCGAGGAGAAGGTCACAGCCACGACGCAGGCCTGGCGGCAGGTCGAAGGCGAGGCCCCCCTCGCCACGAGCGGACTCGTCGGCACGGCGGCGCGCTGTGCGGACGCCAAAGCCTCGGCCGGCACGTCGATCACCACCGCGATCACCGACCGCACGCTCCGCGGCAGCGTGCTCGGCGAGACGGTGAGCCACCACCCCCTCGCGCCCGGCGAGGACACGTTCGACGCGATCGGCGTCTCGGTCATTGAGGAGCAGGTCACCGAAACCGGCACCTCGACCAACCTCAGCAGCTACTTCAGCCCTGGCGCCGCCCAAGAGACGTGGGAGACGTCGACCACCGCCGACCTCGGCACCACGGTGGTCAGCCACCTGTACGGGGTCGCCGCCGACGAGTACGTCGTCAAGCTCGAGCCGCTGGCGCTGTGGACCGATGACGACGCCGCCGACGGACGCGCTTGGTCGTTGATGACGCGTGCGGGCGCCAAGCCCGGCGACCTGTGGACCAACCCGAGCGGCACCTCGGTGTTCGAAGCCACCCGGACCGGCACCGCTGGGGTGGGCGCGAAGAAGGTCGGCGTCGTGGAGGTCAGCGTGACGCAGCTCGAGGACGTCGCCGCGACCGGAGGGACCGTCCTCGCAGACTGCATCGCGATCGGGACCCGCGAGTCGACTTCGAGCCTCGACGGCGCGGCCGACGACGTCCTGCTGCAAGCGGCGACGCTGATCGCCGGCTGTGACGGCCCCTACGAGGCGGCGCGCGTCGGCACCGAGCTGTGGCACGACGACTTCCTCGTGCAGTTCTCGGGCACGCGCACGTTCGTGACGATCACCCAATTCGGTTGGGAGCGGTTCGTCGACGACGGCGTCAACTGCACCCGCGTCGTCACGCCGGAGCGTCCCACCGACACCAACGCTGCGCAGCTGTTCGTGGAGTACACGATCACCACCGAAGAGACGCTGCGGACGACGACGGGGTATGGCAAGGCCCCCTGACGGAGGCTCGATGACCGCCCCGACCCGCGCCGCGACGCTCGCCGCCGCGATCCGCCACCCCAAGCGCCTCGGACGCCCAGCGGTGATGCCCTACCTCATCGGGGGCTGGCCCGACGCCGCGACGTGGGGCGAAGACCTGCTCGCGATCGCCGATGTCGCAGATGCGATCGAGGTCGGCGTCCCGTTCTCGGACCCGATGGCCGACGGGCCCGTCATCCAACGAGCGTCCCGGCAGGCGCTCGATGCTGGCGTCACCCTCGACGGCATCCTCACCGCGCTCGCGGCGTTGCCGCGGCCACCAGGCTGCCCGCTCGTGCTGATGAGCTACGTGAACCCGCTGCTCGCGCTTGGCCTCCCCCAGGTGCTGGCGCGCGCGGCCGCGGCCCATGTCCATGGCTTCATCGTGCCGGACCTGCCCTGGGAGGAGTCGGCCGAGATGCGGGAGGCGTGCGCGCAAGCCGGTCTCGCGCTGGTGCAGCTCGTCACGCCCGCGACGCCGGACGACCGGCTCGCCTTGCTCACCGCCCGTGACGATGGCTTCGTCTACGCCGTGACGGTCAACGGCATCACCGGGGGGCGTTCGAGCCCGCCGCCGTGCACGCCTACCTCGACCGCGTTCGCGCGATCAGCCGCGCCCCGGTCTGCGCCGGGTTCGGGATCCGCACCGCCGCGGACATCGACGCCCTCCGTGACCACGCCGACGGCGCGATCGTCGGCACCGCGCTCGTGCAGCACCTGCTCGACGGCGGGGACGGTCGCGCCTACGTCCGGGCGCTCGCCAAGGCCTGAGAGGCCCTCAGACCAGATACGTCTCGCACAAGGCCTCGCCGAGGACTGCACCCAGGGACGGGCCGCAGGGCCCGCGGGCGGGGGGGGGGGGCCGCGAAGGGGGGAGAGGGCTTGAAGTCAGGGCACCGCGACGCCAAGCGCGGCCGCCACCACGGGCGCGTCGGTCGCGCTGACCCGGCCCACGTGCGCGCAACGCAGCGCGCCATCGGCCCCGAAGAACAGGTGGAGCGGGACGGGACTCCCCGCCGGCAGACCGTACTGGCCCACCCAGCCATCGAAGGCGTCGAGCGAGGCCGCGCGTAGCCGGCTGACGGGCAGATCGCGGTGCGCGGCGGCGAACCGTTCGATCATCGCGGGCGCGTCGTCGATCGACAGGGGCTGAACGACAACGCCCGCCGGCGCGAGCGCGCCACGAAGGGTCTCGATCTCCGGCAACTCAGCGACACACGGGCCGCACCACGTGGCCCACACCGGGATCCACACCGGCTTGCCCTCCGTCGCGGGCGCGGCGCCCTCGCCGAGCGCCGGCCACGTCAACGGCTGCCCCATGCCCGGGAGCGAAGCCCCACAGAACCGCTCCAGCGCGGCGGGCGCCACCACGGGCGCAGGGCGCGCCGCACCGCGGCACGCGACCACGGTCGCCAAGACGATCGAACCGACGCTGCGCAAGGCCATGAACCCCCGCCCATCCCTAGCCGCACGCCCAAGGTGCGCCAGACTCACGACCGTTCCTGACGCTCAGGGGACGACGTACGGCGTGATCGGGTCGGCCGCGATCGTACCCGAGAGGTCGAACCCGTAGCCGAACAGGGAAAGCCCGACGCCATCGAAAGAGCCCTCCAACGTCCCCGTGGGGCCGAACGCGCCCTCCCAGCCGAGGGGGATGTCGAAGAAGCCGGCATCGACAAGCAGATCCCCCGAGGCGTCGGGGTCGACGATCACGCCTTCGAACGCGTACGCGAGATCAAAGCTCAGCGCGCCGATCGGAAACGCGAGCGTGCAGCCGCCATCGCCCGCGATCACCCGTCCATCGAGCCCGACGTCGAAGACCAGACTGCCGAGACACGACGACGACAGCGGGATCTGCAAGCCGGTCAGCACCGCGTCGACGGCGACGCTCCCGGCGTAGATGCCCGCTCGCGGGTGTTGCACGCGGACACCGCCGATCGTGGTGTTCAGCCGATCGCCGTTGGGCAGCGCGGCCGAGACCTCGAACGTGAACACCCCAAAGCCTGTCGTGACCTCACCGTTTCGTCCGACGAACACCTCGGTGCCGAGCTCCACCACCTCCCACCGGACGTCACGGAACGGGAGCAGCGTGCCGTCGGCGCCATAGACCTTCCCTTCCAACGCCACCTTGCCGTCCACCGATGCGTACAGGGCGGCCGGGAGCGGCGAGACCACCTCGAGGTAGGCGTCGTCGTAGACGGCGTTCGGATCGACCTCGGGCTCCGTATCGACGGGCGTATCCGACCCCGAGTCGACCGGGGTGTCCGTGGTCGGGTCGGCGGGCAGCGTGTCGTCGACGGGCACGGAATCTCCGGTGTCGGTCTCCTGGGTGGGCTCTCCCAAGACCAGCTCGCCCACGCCCTTGCACCCCATCAGCCCCACCGCCATCCAGCCTGCCAGCGCGCGCATCGAGCCCCCCGAGGATGCTCGCACCGTAGCACAGCCCAGCCCAGCCGTGCGCGGTGAGCGAGGCACACCGTCACACGCCGTGTACCCGTCAGTCGTCGAGCTCGAACGTCCAAGGCACGGCTGGCAGCGGCTCGGGCTCCGGCAGCGGGGAGACAGGCGCGGGCGGTTCCCACGACAGCCCTGCCAGCGCCGCATCCGCCGCCTCGGCATGGGCGACATCGGCCTCCGCGTCGGCGAGCGCGTCGAGCACGGCGAGCCGCGCGGACAAGGCGTCGGCGACGGCTTGGGGATCGGCCTCGCCCGAGAGCCCAGCGGCCGCCTCGTCGAGGAAGGCACCCAGGGTCCCGCCGCCGAGCACCTCGGGCAACGGCTGCGCGCGGTCGATGTCGGCGATCGCCGCGATCGCCGCGGCGGCGGAAGGACCATCGGGGGCGTGGAGCAGGGCGTGTAGGGCGCGCAGCGCCACCTCAGAGCCGTCGGAGCGCGTCATCGATCCTCCTTGGACGCAGGCAGAGGTCCTAGCCCGTCTCGCCCTACGACGTCGGGCGGGGACGTGGCGGCGGCGGCGCTGCGGACAGCGGGTCGTCCGGCCAACTGTGCTTCGGGTAGCGCGCCCGCAGCTCTTTGCGGACCTCGGGCCACGTCCGAGACCAAAACCCAAGCAGGTCACGGGTGACTTGCACCGGACGACCATTGGGCGCGAGCAGGTGCAGCGAGACCGGCTCGCCGTCGACCTTGGGCGTCTCGCGCACCCCAAACAAGTCCTGCATGCGCACCGAGAGCTCGGGCGGGCCCTCCAGCGGGTAGTGCAGCGACGCACGGCGGCCGACCCCCACCGACAAGTGACTGGGCGCGACGGTGTCGAGGCGTTGCGCCAACGACCAACCCAGCGCGTCCCGGAGGGCACCGGTCCAGTCGGCGGACTTGAGGGCCGCCAAGCTGCGGCAGCCCGCCACGAGCCCGTCGGCAAGCCCAGCGAGCCCCTCCAACGAGACGTCGGGCCAGGCGGCCTCGGGATGCCGCCGCGCGGCGAAGCGGATCCGCGCGACGAGGTCCGCGAACCCGTCCTCCGCCAGCGGGACGAAGCGCCGAGGGTCCGCCCGACAGGCCGCTGCGAGCGCCGCCTCCACCACAGCCGGCGCGACGGGCGCCCCAAGGCGCCGTTCGAGCACAAGATCGCCGAAGCGAACCTCATCGGCGGTCTGGACACGATCCGCGACCACATCCCACGTCGCGACCTGCACACGGTGCGTGGGAAGCGCCGACCGGTCCACGGCGACCGCCATGTGGATCTGAGCGTGCGCATCATCCCCATCCGAGACGTCGAGGGCGACGACCAGATCCGCGTGGACGACCGCCGAATCCCGGGACAGCCGGGCGCCGCGTCCGTTCGCGAGGCGGAATCGGTCCGAACCGGGCTCGCGTCGCACCGCCACCCGGTCGGGCCAAGCCGCCGCCAGGGCGAGCGAGACGCCGGCCTCGCTCGCCGGACCCCCAGCCCCCGCCACCGACCGCAGGCGTTGTCGAAGCTGGGAAGCGGCCTGAGCGATCTCGGCGGCCACCCCAGGGTGCCGCGGGACGAGGCCGTCGCCGCCGCCGCGCAGCGCCGCGATCTGGTCGTCGAGATCGCTGCGCGACGGCGCGCGCGGGGGACGGACCCGACGCATCGGGGCGCGCGCCTCCAGCAACGCCACGGCCTCACACATCGCGTCCCCCACGCCGAGCGCGTGCCCCCGTAGCAGGGCGGTGGCGAGCCGCGGATGGGTGCCGAGCCGAGCCGCCGCCCGCCCCATCGGCGTGAGCGCACCGCCCGCGTCGCGCAAGCCCAGCGCCGACAGCAGGCGCCCCGCCGACGCGAGCGCATCCGAAGGGGGCGCCTCGAACCACGGAAACGCCGCCGGATCGGGCTCCCCCCACGCCGCGAGCGCGAGCAGCGCCCCGGAGAGATCCGCGCGGCGAACCTCGGGGTCGTCCGACGCGCGCCGCGCGCCGTGGCTCCGCTCGGGCCACAGCCGAAGCGCCACGCCCGGCCCCACGCGGCCCGCCCGACCCGCGCGCTGATCGGCCGAAGCCCGGCTGTTCGCCTCCAGGAACAACGCGTCCAGCCCGCGGGCGGCGTCGTAACGGCTCACCCGGACCCAACCCGCATCGATCACGCCGCGGACCCCGGGCAGGGTGACCGACGTCTCCGCAACGTTCGTCGCGAGCACGATGCGAGGTCGGGTCCCTGGGCGTAGCGCCGCTTGCTGGGCTGCCGGCGGGAGGCGGCCATGCAGGGGGACCCGCTCCGCGTCGACGTCGCCAAGCTGCGCATACGCCTCCTCGATCTCCGCCACGCCGGGAAGGAACGCGAGGACGTCGCCGCCGGTCTCGGCGAGCAGCGCCGGCGCGTGCCGCGCCACGAGCGCGCCGGGGGAGCCCTCCTCGGAGCGCGCGAGGTAGCGCACCTCCACGGGGTAGGTGCGACCCATCGCATCGATCACCGGCGCGCCGAGGAACGCGGCAACCGGACCCGCCTCCAGTGTCGCCGACATCACGACCAGCGCGAGCTCGGGCCGAACCTCCGAGCGCAACCGCGCGAGCAGGGCGAGGCAGAGGTCCACGTTCAAGCTGCGCTCGTGAAACTCGTCGATCACGACGGCGTCGACGCCCTCCAAGAAGGGATCGGCGACGAGCCGCTGCAACAGCACCCCCTCCGTCACCACCCACAGCCGCGTGCCGGCCCCGCCCACGCGGTCGTGGCGGACCTGGAATCCGACCTCTTCGCCCAGACGTCCGCCCCGCTCCTCGGCGATGCGTGCTGCCGCCGCACGCGCCGCCACCCGCCGGGGCTCCAGCATCACGACGCGCGAGAACCCCGCGTCGAGCAGCGCGGGCGGCACGCGGGTGGTCTTTCCGGACCCCGTGGGGGCGCGCAACACGACGGCGCCCGCGGTGCGCAGGGCCGCGATCAGGTCGGAGAGGACGGCGTCGACGGGGAGCGCATGGTTCATGCTGGGCGTTCAACCCGTAGCCCCTCGGATGGCAATGGTGTATGGCGCACCACCTGAGGAGGTTCGATGCCCCACCTTGCTCCCCTACTCCCGACGGCCATCGCCGCCTGGACCTCGACCGCGCTCGCGTCCGGTGGCGTGCCCGCCGGTCCTGCGGTCTTCGGCGTACCGATCGACTTCGTCCTGTTCGTCACGACCCTGCTCGGGGTGGCGCTGTTCCACCACCACACGCTGTACGTCGCACTGAGCGGCCTCGTCGTGATCACCCTGTTCAAGCTCGGCTTCACCGACATGGACATGCTCGGACACCTCGGGCACGAGTGGGTGACGATCGCCAACCTCCTCGGCCTGTTGCTCGGGTTCGCGTTGCTCGCCGACCACTTCGAGCGCTCGGGCTTCCCTGAGCTGCTGCCGAAGATCCTGCCCGACGACTGGAAGGGCGGCTTCGTGCTCCTGTGGCTGGTGTTCGTCCTGTCGAGCTTCCTCGACAACATCGCGGCCGCGATGATCGGCGCCACCGTCGCGCGGGCCGTGTTCAACAACCGCGTGCACCTCGGCTACCTCGCCGCGATCATCGGCGCTTCGAACGCGGGCGGCGCGGGCTCCGTCGTCGGCGACACCACCACCACGATGATGTGGATCGCCGGCGTCTCCCCCGTCGACGTGACGCACGCCTTCGTCGGCTCCGCGACCGCGACGCTGATCAGCGCGACGATCGCCGCACGCATCCAGCACGCCCACCAGCCGATCCAAACGAACGCCGACGCCGCGGTCCACGTGGATTGGACCCGCGTCGGTGTCGTCGGGTTCCTCCTCCTCGCGGCGATGGGCACGAACATCGGCATGAACGTCGCCGCGCCCGAGCTCTCCGACAAGGGCCCGTGGCTCGGCCTCGCCCTGTGGGTCGCGCTGCTCCTGAGCAGCCCCGTCCGCACGCCGACGTGGTCGCTGCTGCCCGAGGCGCTGAAGGGGTCGGTGTTCCTGCTCAGCCTCGTGCTGTGCGCCTCGATGATGCCCGTCTCCGAGCTGCCCGCGGCCTCTTGGCCGACGGCGATGGGGCTGGGCTTCGTCTCCGCCGTCTTCGACAACATCCCGCGTACCGCCCTCGCGATCAAGCAGGACGGCTACGATTGGGGCGTACTCGCGATGGCGGTCGGCTACGGCGGGTCGATGATCTGGTTCGGCTCCTCGGCCGGTGTGGCCGTGTCGAACCAGTTCCCCGAAGCCAAGTCGACGCTCGATTACCTGAAGAACGGGTGGCACGTGGCGCTGGGCTACACCGTTGGGTTCCTCGTGATGATCGCCGTGGTGGGCTGGCACCCGCACGCGCTCGGCACCGCCAGCGGCGGCCACTGACCGAAGCCGGCCGACGGCGCTCAGGCGTCGTCGGCACAGTCCTCGGGCGCAGCCTTCCCCTCGTCCTTCGGGCACAGGGCATGCCCGCGCAGCTTGCACGTCCCGCAGGCCTCGCGCACGAAGCGCCCGTCAACGTAGTCGACCGTACCGCCACAAGACCGCTGCAGGCCTTCCCGCTGCATGAGCATGCCGAGCGCGAGGCCCATCATGCACAGCGCGCTGGCCGCCAACGTCGTCAACACAAGCGTCATCGCGCCTCCTCGTCGGTACGCCACCGGTCCCAGCCCGGCGTTGTCAGCTCTTGGTAGCCCCCGGCGGGATCGACGACGAGCAACATCGCCTCGACGCCCGGTTGTGACTGCAGCCGCGCCAAGCCGGGCGGCCCGAGCACCATCAACGCGGTCGCCCAGCCGTCCGCGACCGCGGCCGTGTCCGCGATCACGCTCGCGCTCGCGACGCCGGCGTCTGCCGCGGGTTGACCGGTGCGGGGGTCGATCTCGTGGACGATCTCGCGTCCCTGCACCCGGTAGCTGTGCCGGTAGTTGCCCGACGTCGCGATCGCCGCGTTCGACACGGCCACCACGCGGCTCAGCGCCTCCCCGGGGAGGTGACCGCTCGCCGGCGTCTCGATGCCAAGCCGCCAACGTTGGCCTGAGGGCGAGGGACCGCGGACGCGCACCTCGCCCCCGACGTCGACGAGGTGCGACGTCAGGCCGAGCGCCGCCCACGCCTCGCTGACGCGATCGGCCGCATAGCCGGGGGCAAGGCCCGACAGGTCCAGCTCGCGGCCCGCGCAGTCCAAGGTGGGACCGTCGTCCCCCCACGCCACCGACACGGCCTCGTGGCCCACGCGGGCCTTGGCAGCCTGCACCTCGGCGTCCGCAGGCCAGTCCTGCCTCTCGACCCCCAGCACGCCCCACAGCCGCGTGAGCGGCCCGATCGTGGGCTCAAACGCTCCGCCCGTGGCCGACGCCACCTGCTTGGCGAGCACGACCATCCGTGCGGTCTCGCCCGAGACGGGCATCGCCCCTTGGGACTCCCGGCACCGCATCACGTCGCTGTCGGGACGCCACGTGCTGACCCCGGCATCCACGGCGGCGAACACCGACGCGGCCGCCTCCGCCGCAGCGTCGCTGGGGTCGGTCGCATCGGCCGCGGTGACGATCACGCCGCGCCACGGGGCCCCAAAGATCTCCCCCGAGAGCGTCCAGGCGACCGTCGATGGCTTCGGCTGGCACGCGGCCATCACCACCGCCAACGACAACACCCCACGAGCGGAGCCCGTGGGGTGCGCACGGTACACGGCGCTGCGCGTCATCAGCCGCCGAAGTCGTCGAAGTGAATCTGCGACTTCGGGACACCCAAGGCGTCGAGCAGCTTGAGGACCGAGCTGAGCATCATCGGCGGCCCGCAGATGTAGTACTCGCACTCCTCAGGCGCCGGGTGGTTGTTGAGGTAGCTCTCCGCGAGGACGTTGTGGATGAACCCCGTCTTCCCCGTCCAGTTGTCCTCAGGCTGCGGCTCCGACAACGCGAGGTGGAACGCAAAATTGTCGAACTCGCTCGCGATCGCGTCGAAGTCTTCCTTGTAGAACACCTCGCGCAGGCTGCGCGCGCCGTACCAGTACGAGACCTTGCGATGGCGCGTCTTCTCGGTGTGGAACAGGTGGAACAAGTGGGACCGCAGTGGAGCCATGCCAGCGCCACCGCCAATGTAGACCATCTCGGCCTGCGTCGGCTGGATGTGGAACTCGCCGTACGGCCCGGAGACCTGGACTTTGTCGCCCGGCTTGAGGTTGAAGATGTAGGACGACGCCTTGCCGGGCGGCAGACCCATCTGTCGGGGCGGCGGGGTGGCGATGCGCACGTTGAGCATCACGCGGTTCCCCTCAGCCGGGTGGTTGCCCATCGAGTAGGCGCGGAAGATCTCCTCATCGAGGCCGGACTTGAGGTCCCACAGCTTGAACTTGTCCCAGTCGCCGTGGAACTTCTCGTCGATCGCGAACTCCTTGTAGGTGAGCTCGTAGGGCGGGATGTAGATCTGGATGTAGCCGCCAGCCTCGAAGTTGAGCGTCTGACCTTCGTCGATGTCGAGGATCAACTCCTTGATGAACGTCGCGACGTTGTCGTTGCTCCGGACGGTGCAGTTGAACTTCTGAATGCCGAAGATGGCATCCGGAAGCTCGATCTTCATGTCCTGCTTCACCTTGACTTGGCAGCCGAGGCGCCAGCCCTCGTTGCGGGCCTTGCGGTTGATGTGACCAAATTCGGTCGGCAGGGCGTCGCCGCCGCCGTCGGTGACCTTGCACCGGCACATCGCACACGTACCGCCGCCGCCACACGCCGAGGGCAGGAAGATCTTTTGGCTGCCGAGCGCCGAGAGCAAGGACTGCCCAGGCTTCACGCGCAGGGTCTTGTTCGGATCCCCGTTGACCACGATCTGCACGTCGCCTTGGCTCACCAAGAACCGGCGGCTGACGAGCAGAAACACGGTCAAGCCGAGAATGACCGCGGTGAAGACGACGAGGCTGAGTCCAACGAACGCGAGATCCATGGTCGCCTCAGAGCTGGATGCCGGCGAACGACATGAAGGCGATCGCCATCAAGCCGGTCGTGAGCATGGTGATGCCGAGCCCTTGGAGCGGGCCGGGAATGTTGTGGTAGCGCAGCTTGTAGCGGAGCGCGGCCATCGTGACGATCGCCAACGCCCACCCCGCGCCCGAGCTGAAGCCGAACACGATCGACTCCACGAACCCGTAGTCGCGCTGGTCCATGAACAGGCTGGCGCCGAGAACAGCACAGTTGACCGCGATCAACGGCAGGAAGATCCCGAGCGCGTTGTACAGGGCAGGGCTGAACTTATCGAGGAACATCTCGACGAACTGCACCATCGCGGCGATCGTCGAGATGAAGCAGATGAACGTGAGGAACGACAGGTCGACCCCGGCCATCAACGAACCGTCCTTGAGGAGCAGGTTCTTGAGCAGCCAGTTCATCGGGGTCGTGATCGTGAGCACGAACACGACCGCGATGCCGAGTCCGACCGCCGTCTCAACCTTCTTGCTGCAGGCGAGGAACGAGCACATCCCGAGGAACAACGAGAGCAAGATGTTCTCGACGAAGATGCTCTTGACCGCCAAGGAGAGGAGTTCCACCATCGTCAGGTCTCCCGGTAGCCGGTGTAGGCGCGCATCGCGCCGATGAGCAAGCCCAGCAGGACGAACGCGCCTGGAGCGAGCACCATCATGCCGTTGTTGATGTAGCCGGCGTCGTACGCCGCCTGCGGAACGACCGTGAAGCCGAACCACGTGCCAGAACCCAAGATCTCGCGCACGGTCGCGACCGAGAGGAGCACGCCCGCGTACCCGAGGCCGTTGCCGATGCCGTCGACGAACGAAGGCCAAGGCGGGTTCCCCATCGCGTAGGCCTCGGCCCGGCCCATCAGGATGCAGTTCGTGATGATCAGCCCGATGAAGACGCTGAGCTTCTTCTCGAGGTCGAACACGTAAGCCTTGAGGACCTCATCGAGCACGATGACGAGGACCGAGATCACGGCGAGCTGCACGATGATGCGGATCGAGCTTGGGATCCAATTGCGCATCGCCGCGAGGACGACGTTGCCGAGCGCGGTGCACAGCGTGACGCCGACGCCCATCAGCAAGGCTTGCTTGACTTGGGTCGTGACGGCGAGCGAGGAGCAAACGCCCAAGATCTGCACGGTGACGGGGTTGTTTTCGATCAGCGGATCGACGAACGCCTTGCGGACGTTCTTGTCGAACAGCTCAAAACCCTTGCTCGCAGAGGTTGTGTTCACATCGCACCTGCCTTGCTGCGGACCGATTGGAAGAAGGCGTCGTACATCGACACCCCCGCGTCGACCATGTTGGTGACCCCACGACACGTCAGCGTGGCACCGCTGATCCCGTCGACGCACCACGACTCTTCGCCCTTGCAGACCTCAGACGCCTTACCCTTGGCGACCTTGATCGGGCGCGCCTTGCCGTCGGGACCGACGATCTGCTTGCCCTGCCACTGGGCCTTGAACGGCGCGCTGGTGATCTCCAGACCCAAACCCGGGGTCTCCGCGGGGGCGAAGAACACGGTACCGCCAACCGTCTTGCCGTCGGGCTCGACGGCGAGGTAGCCGCTGATCGGGCCCCACAGTCCCTGACCGCGGACCTCCATCGCGTACTTCTCGACCGTACCGCCCTGCTTGCGGGTGTAAACCCCAAGAAGCTCGGGAACCGAAGCGGTTCCCTTGACGGCCGCCCAAGCGGCGTCGACGTCGGCCTTGCCCTTGCCCTCCACCACCGCGCCCGAGGTCGGGTCGATCACGACCTGTCCCACCCGCTCGGCGAACAGACGGTCGATCTCCTCGCCGACGGGCACGTGCCCATCCTCGGGAAGGCCGAGCGCGGAGAGGACGTCCTTTTGGAAGTCCCGCTCGATGTTCTTGTCTTGGGTCGGCTTCAGGGCGGCGTGGGTACCCGCGAGCGCAAGGCTCGAGACCACACAGATCGCGGCCGCAAACCCGAGCACGTACTGGTTGGAAAAGTCGGA
>JBJONI010000192.1:0-4203 GCA_046051915.1 Pseudomonadota bacterium | reverse complement strand
CAGTTCGGCCACGACGGCCTCCGCGGCGGCGGCATGGGTGGCGGCTCCGCCGACATGAACGACATCTTTTCCGCCTTCTCCGACATCTTTGGATTCGGTGGAGGCGGTGGGGGTGGCCGTGGACGCGCGCCGCGCGCACGCCAAGGCGCGGACATGGAAGTCACCTTGGTGCTCGACTTCATGCAGGCCGCGCTCGGCGCCGAGCGGGAGATCCCGATCACCCGCCACGCCCACTGCAAGACCTGCAACGGTGAGCGCACCAAGCCCGGAAAGACCGCCGCCACCTGCGACACCTGCCGCGGCCGCGGTCAGGTTCTGCAGCAGGCCGGCTTCATGCGCATTCAGACGGCCTGCCCGGCGTGCCGCGGCGAAGGCAAGACGGTCAAGGCCGAGGACCGTTGCAACGCGTGCACGGGAAGCGGGCTGGTGCGCGACACCGAGACCCTCAAGGTCCGCATCCCCGCCGGCATCGATTCCGGCATCCGGGTCCGGTACGCTGGCAAGGGCGAGGTCGGCGACCCCGGCGCGCCACCGGGCGATTTGTACGTCGTCTTCGACATCCAAGCCCACGGCTTGTTCAAGCGCGAAGGTCAGGACGTTTACGTCACCCTGCCCGTGCCGTACGCGACGATGGCGCTCGGCGGCACGATCAAGGTCCCGACCGTTCATGGGGACGAGACGCTCGATCTCCCCGCGGGGACCGAGTCCGGCAAGGTCCTCACCATGCGCGGCAAGGGCCTCGACGACCCCCACGGTCGGCGTGGCCGGGGTCACCATCACGTCCAAGTCGTCGTCGCGGTCCCCAAGACGCTCGCGCCCGAGGAGGAGGAGCTGCTCCGCAAGCTCGCCGCCCTCCAAGGGGAGGGCGTGCACGACAAGCCATGGTGGAAGAAGTTCTTCTGAGCGCTTACGCGCCGGCGGAGGGGTAGACGATGAGCGACTTAGAGCGTCTCGAGCACGAGATCGCAGAGGCGGCCGCCCCCCTGCGCGCCGCACGCGAGGCGATCGGGACGGTGATCGTCGGGCAACACGGCCTCATCGACGGGCTGCTGATCGCGCTCCTCGCCGAAGGCCACGCGCTGCTGGAGGGGCCGCCGGGCCTCGCGAAGACGACCGCCGTCAAGGCGCTTGCCGCGACGCTCGACCTCGCGGCGACGCGGGTGCAGTTCACGCCGGACCTGCTCCCGGCCGACCTGATCGGAACCCAGATCTACGACGCCCGCAGCGGTGAATTTCGTACCCGCAAGGGCCCTCTGTTCACCAACCTCCTGCTCGCAGACGAGATCAACCGCGCGCCGGCGAAGGTGCAATCCGCGTTGCTCGAAGCGATGGCGGAACGGCAAGTCACGCTCGGCGACACCACGCACGCGCTGCCTCGGCCGTACCTCGTCCTCGCGACGCAGAACCCTCTGGAACAAGAAGGGACCTACCCGCTCCCCGAGGCGCAGAGCGACCGGTTCCTGTTCAAGCTGCGCGTCGACTACCCGACCCGAGACGAAGAGCTGGGGATCCTCGCGCGCGCGACGGAGCCGCCGCCCGACCTGCGGCCAACCGCGTCAGCCGACGCCCTTCGGCACGCCCAAGCGCTGACCCGGCGCGTCAAAGTCGCCGAACCGCTGGCACAGTACATCGTCGACGTCGTCCGGGCGACCCGCGAACCTGGCGCCGTCGAGCCGGGCCTCGCGCGAGCCATCGAGGTCGGCGCAAGCCCCCGGGCGTCTCTGGCGCTGGCGATCGGTGTCCGCGCGCGCGCGTTCCTCGACGGGCGAGCCTACGCGCTCCCGGAGGACGTGAAGGCCCTTGCCCCCGCCGTGCTCAGGCATCGCATTCAGGCGAGCTACGACGCCGAAGCGGACGGCCTGACGGCGGACGCGATCGTCGCGCGCCTGCTCGACCGCGTGAAGTTGCGCTAGGCCATGTCGCGGCTCTCCCCCGACGAGATCCGCGAGATCCGGCGCCTGCATCTCGTCGCAGGTCGTCCGGTGGCGGCGTGGATGGCCGGTGACCACCGGTCCGCGTTGCGGGGCCAAGGCATGGAGTTTGACGAAGTTCGCGCCTACCAACCCGGCGACGACGTACGTCATCTCGACTGGAACGTGACCGCACGCGCCGGCGAACCGTACGTGAAAGTGTTCAGAGAAGAGCGCCAGAACACCGTCATCCTTGCGTTGGATGTCTCCGGGAGCAGCCGCGTGGGCAGCGGCGGCCGCGACGGCGTGACGACACGCGGAAGGCAACAGGCCCGGCTGGTGGGCGCCCTGGCGTGGGCGACGCTCCGAGCACGCGACCGCGTCGGTCTGTACACCTTCTCCGACGACGTCGAGCAGTGGCTCGCGCCGCGACGCTCCCGATCCCATACGTGGACGATCCTCGAACAGGCGTTTCACCCGACCGCTGCACGCCGGCGCACCGACCTTTCGAGGTCGCTCACGACCCTCCGCGGTCGCCTCACGCGGCGATGCAGCATCGTCCTCGTGACCGATGCCCTCGACGCCGGTTCGTGGGAGCGGCCGCTGCGCGCGCTCGCGGCCCAACACACCGTCCACGCGCTCCTCACCACCGACCCCCTCGATCTCGCCGCCCCCAACCTAGGACTCCTCCGCGTCGTCGACGCCGAGACCGGCCACGCGCGCCTGATCGACACCGCGTCGCTGACGGGGCGCCTGACCGCCCAAGCGCGCGCGGACCGATTGTTGCGCGCCGGCGCTCGCGTGACGGTGGTCGACACCTCCGACGACGCCTTCGCCGCGCTCGCCCGGACCTTCGGAGCCAAGCGCGGGAGACGCGCATGATCCTCGCATGGTCGATCGCGACCGCGTGGTCCGCGACGCTCGAGCTGCGCGTCGACGGGCCCGCCACCGAGGGTGCCGGGAAGGCGGCACGAGCGGTGATCGTCGAAGGGGTCTGGGAGTCTGGCGAAGTGACGCCGGAGGCGCTGCCTGCCCCGACGTCGGCGACCGCAGGCGACGCATGGACGACGGAGCCATTGCGCACGGAGCGCGCCGGGGGACGCGTGCGCCTGACCCAACGCCACGTCCTCTCGGGTCCGGCCGGATCGCGGGTGATCGAACCCGTGTGCGTGGACGACGCGCTCTGCTCCGACGCGCTGTACGTCGATCTCGGCCCGGCGACGCCGCCCGCGGGCATGCAGGACATCGTCGAGCCCAGCCCTCCTCCCGCCCCATGGCCTTGGCAGCCGATCGCGGCGTTCACCGCCGTATCTGGCATCGCTGTCGGCGCCTGGCGACGCTGGCGCAGGCCTGGGATGGCAGCACCGGCAACGGGTCCGGACGACCCTGCGCACGTGGTCGCCTTGCGCCGATGGGAGGCGTTGCGCGCAGACCCCAGCCTCGACGACGAGGCGCGGGCCCTCGCGTTGTCCGAGCTGTTCCGCGACTACCTCGCGGCCAGCCTGCACATCCCGGCGCGCAGCCTCTCCACCTCGGAGGTCCTGCGCGCCTTGGGCGGCCGCGCCGCGCTGCGCGAAGGCCACCTGCAGGGCGCAGAGCGGCTGTTGCGTGCCACGGACCGGATCAAATACGCCGAGGACCGTCCCGGTGCCGACAAGTTTGGCATCTTCGACGAGGACCTTCGCGCGTTCATCGGCGCGACGCGACCCGTCGTTGAGGCCGGCCGATGACCGGGTTCGCGCATCCGTGGTGCCTCGGGCTGCTCGTTGTGGTCGCGGCCTTGCCGTGGCAGGCCCGGCTCACGGGTGCCGCGCAGCTCGTCGTGCCCGGCCCCGGCGTGCTGCGCGCCGGTTGGACGGTACGGAGGACGTTGGCCGCGTTGCCCACCGTGTTGCAGATGCTCGGTCTCGCTCTGCTGGTCGTGGCGCTCGCGCGACCGCAACGCGTGCACAAGGAAGTCAAAGTCACCTCGGATGGCCTCGACATCCTGCTCGCGCTCGACACCTCACAGTCGATGAGCGAAGCCGATTTCTCGATCGGGGGACGCGCGGTCGACCGTCTGAGCGTCGCCAAGGGCGTGATGGCCGAATTCGTCAACGCGCGCCCCTACGACCGCATCGGCCTCGTCCTGTTCGGCGAGGAGGCGTTCACCCACGTTCCGTTGACGCTCGATCATGAGACGCTCAACGCCGTCCTCGATGACGTCCAACTCGGCGTGGCCGGCGGCTCGGCCACCGCCGTCGGTACGGCGATCGCGGTCGCCACGAAGCGCATCAGCGCCCTCGACGCCCCC
>JBJONI010000191.1:0-3573 GCA_046051915.1 Pseudomonadota bacterium | reverse complement strand
GTCCTTGTACGCGTTGTGGGCGACGAGGCGGAACAAGGACTCCTCGATGTTGGCGCCGGTGACCGACATGCCGTGGACGAGGCCCTCGCGGATCGCGGGCGCGAGGACGATCCCGAGCTGTGCGCTCGACATCGCGCCGGCCATCGCCCAGAACATCTTGCCGCCGCCCTCGTAGTGACGCCACGCCGCGAGGGTGGCGTCGCGCGTCGCACGCGCGTTGAAGTTGTGGTAGTTCCGAAGGATGAACTCGAGAATCGGCAGGTCGGCGGACATGGCGCGCTCCCAGGCAGGGTGAGGCGAGCGGGGCTAACCGGCCCCGCGATGCGGCGCCCACCAAGGCGCAGCGCCCACCGCCCGGCTCAGCGCAACGCGGCCCCGATCGCCGCGCCCGCGGCGACCGCGTCGCCCGGCGGTCCATGCCAACGCTCGGCACCCACGCCGTCGTGCCAACCGGCGACGGTCACCCACCCGTCGGCCTCGAACACCGCATGGCACGCCGCTGGCACCGAGCAGCCGCCGCTAAGCGCGATCAGGAACGCGCGCTCCACCTCGAGCCGCAGCCGCGTCGACGCGTCTTCGATCGCAGCGAGTCCCGCACGAACCTGTGCATCGTCCGCGCGGCACTCGACCGCGAGCGCGCCCTGCCCCACCGCCGGCAAACAATCGGTCACCGAGAGCAGCTCGTGCTCTCCAAGCTTCACGCCGAGGCGGTTGAGCCCTGCCGCCGCCAGCACGATCGCGTCCACGTCTCCCCGCGCGGCCTTCGCGAGCCGCGTGTCGATGTTGCCGCGCACATCCACAAAGCGAAGATCATCTCGCAACGCCAGCAGTTGACGCTGGCGCCGCAACGAGCCCGTACCGACGACCGCGCCCTGACGCAAGCCGGCGAGCGTCGCCCCGATCAGCACATCGCGCGGATCTTGACGAAGCGGAACGGCGCCGAGGACGAGCCCGTCCGGTCGCTCGGTCGGCAGGTCCTTCGCCGAATGGACCGCAAAGTCCGCTTCGCCGCGCAACACCGCGTCTTCCACTTCCCTGGTGAACAAGCCTTTGCCGCCCACTTGGCCGAGAGGCCGGTCGGTGACGCGGTCGCCGCGGGTGGTCACGGTGACCAACACCACAGCGACACCCGTGGCCGCCGTGACCGCATCGGCCACCTGCTGGCTCTGCGCCACCGCCAAGGGTGACCCCCGCGTCGCCAACCGCCACGCCGCCGCCATCGCGCCTCCGGATGCGCCGCCTAACGCGACATGGGCGAGCCGCGACCCGCGTTGACAGCGACGGCGTCAGCCCATTAGGTCTCGCCTTCGAGCGACGTCCAGAACGCCGCGAGGGAGGCTGGATGCGCGCGCCCCGGCTGGCGCCCCAGGAGCACGGGCTGCTCGCCCTGCTGTTGCTGCCATGGCTGTTCCTGACCAACCGCTACGGCTTCGTCTGCGACGACGCCTTCATCACGTGGCGGTACAGCCGCAACCTCGCCCAAGGGGCGGGGGCCGTGTACAACACCGACGGCAGCCCCCCCGTCGAAGGCTACTCCGACTGGCTGTGGATGGTGCTCGGCGCGATCTCCGAGCGGGCCGGCGTGGCCCCTGCGCAATCGATGCCGTACGTCTCGGCGGCGACGGGCGTGGCCCTGCTCGTCGCGCTCTATCGGTTCACGCGTCTGCGCCTCGGCGTCAGCGCGCCAGCGGCGGCGGGCGCGACGCTGTTCGTGTCGACCTTCCCGCCGTTCGCGGTGTGGAGCACCTCGGGCCTCGAGACGATGCCGTTCGCCCTCGCGATGTTCGGGACCTGGGCGCTCCTGGTCGACCGCCGCGGGCCTCGATGGGGCCTGTGGGCCGGGTTGGCGGCGGTCACGCTCAGCCTGCTTCGTACCGAAGGCGTGGCTTGGGCGGCCGTGATCGGAGGGCTCGCCACGGCGCGGGCGGTGGCCGATGGCCGTTGGCGGGAGGGCGACGACCGCCGTCAGATCCTCACGTACGCCACGATCGTCGCGGTCGCGTTCGGCGTGTTCGAGCTTTGGCGCTTTCAGACCTACCATGCGTGGGTCGCCAACACCGCCCTCGCGAAGGTCCACCTCAACCCGATCACGCTGTTGCGCGGCAGCATGTACATCGGGTTGTTCGCGACCACGTTGTTGTCCCCGCTGGCTTGGCCCTGGGCGATGCGGCGTGCATTCCGCTCGGACCACGGCAACGGCGTCGGCGCGCTCGCAGCGACGATGGCGCTCGGCGTCGTCGCCTACGCCGTCGTCGTCAGCGGCGACTACATGGCTTGGTTCCGCATCCTCGTCCCCGCCGTGCCGTTCGCCGGCGTGACGCTCGCGATCGCGTTCGATGGGCTGCCGGAAGCGCGCGTCGCGGTCACCGCGATCGCGCTGTCTGCGCTGTCGCTGCTCCCTGCCGGCGAGGTCCACCTCGTCCCTGAGGTCGTGCGCAGCGAGCTCGGCATCCGCGAGAAGCTCGGCTTCTTCCGAAGCGAAAACCAGCAATGGCTCGCGATGAACGAGCACGTCGACGCTTGGTCCGACAAGGGCCGCGCGCTGAAGAACCACACCCGCCCCGGCGACACCTACGTCGCCGCCGCGATCGGGGCGCTCGGCTACTACAGCTGCCCGAGCGTGGCGCATTGCCTGACGATCTACGACCGCAACGGCCTCGTCAACCGCGAGGTCGCCGAGCAGCCGTGGAGCGGGGAGCTGCGCAGCCCCGGCCACGACAAGGTCGTCGACCGCTCGTTCTTCTACGACAAGAAGCCGACGCTGCTCGACAGCAAGGTGCTCACGCAGTTCCGGCTCGCGGCGCAGGTCCGCCTCGCCCTGATCGAGATGGAAGCCGAAGCGGTCCGCGAGCGGTACTACCCCGAGATCTTCGAGATCCGGCCTCACCCTGTCTCGGGCATGAACCGCTACCTGCTGATGCTCAAGCGCGCGCAGACCAAGCCGGAGTCGGTCGCCAAGTGGGCCGCGTTCGAGCAGTGGAACGCCTCGATCAAGAGCGGCCGCAAGTCCGAGGATGAGGCCGAGGACGTGACCCTTGAAGAGTAGCGCTGCACGCATCGGGATCGGCGCCTTCGCCGCCGGCCTGCTGATCGGCGGCCTGCGCTGGGCGTTCTCGGGCGACGACGACGGCGACGAGGCACCGACCGAGGCGGCGACGCGCCACGAAGGCCCGAACGTGCTGGTCATCGTGTGGGACACGACGCGCGCCGACCGGCTGTCGTTGTACGGCCACGACCGTCCCACCACCCCGCAGCTCGACGCCTGGGCGAAGCGCGGCGTCGTGTTCGACCGCGCCGTCTCCCCCGCCATGTGGACGCCCCCCTCGCACAGCTCGATGTTCACGGGGTTCGCGCCGACCCACCACGGCGTCGAAGCCAGCAACAAGTGGCTCGACGACCACCACACGACGATCGCCGAATGGTCCGGCCAACACGGGTACCGGACGTTCCTGTTCTCGGCCAACCCCTACGTCGCCCCCAGCACGAACATCACCCAGGGCTTTCAGACCGTCCTGAACACGTTCACCAAGCCGTGGCGCGGCGAAGCCAAGAAGGCCACCGTCGCCAAGCTGC
>JBJONI010000190.1:0-3757 GCA_046051915.1 Pseudomonadota bacterium | reverse complement strand
CACGTTCACCTACACGTCGGCGGCTGACCCATAGGCGCCCGGGTCGCGTACCGCCGGCGCCCCGTTCCTCGCCTCGCTCGGGCTTAGATGCAATACAGTCTCTGGCGATTGCTGTGCGGTGGTAGCCGGCCATACCGTGACCCGTGCCCCACCACCGAACGTGATTCTCCAACTGTCGAGATTGGTGAGGGGCTGCTTCCCGGCAGCAGCAAAATGTCGCAGAGCGACGGAATGAGAAGCGCGGCACTCGAAAGCGCACACCATGGCGCTTCATCGGCAGAGTTGGGTTCTCATCCCGGTACAAAGTCCGCTTCCGCAGTAGTTATACGTGCTGTTACTCATTCCGCATGAGGGCTGCCATTGGCACCAAACCGGTTCGCCACCGCACGGGACAACAGTGTCGTTTGTCGTGCCAACGTAACGGGCCTCAACGCGTCCATCGCAATTGAAGTCAAATCCACCGGTGCGGCTTGGCATATCAAACCATTGCGTTTGTCCCGCAAAGACCCGTGCGTCTTCATCATCGCAATCTGGGCCTCCGCGCGAGGCTGCCCAAAAACCATCCCCGTCTTGGTCGTTGTCGTTGTCACCACCGCAGTCATCATCGACGCCGTTGTACCAGACCTCTGCTGCACCGACGTACGCCCCGGGGTTGGTGTCTTCGCAGTCGATACCGCCGCTGGCGATTGAAGCCTGCCCGTCGCCATCTTGATCGAAGTCGTTGGCGCCGTCGCAGTTTTGATCGATGTTGTCGTACCAAAGCTCGTCTGCGCCGGGTCGGATGGCGGCATCGGCGTCGTCACAGTCCGCACCGCCCGAGGTGGCCGATGCGAAGCCGTCAAGGTCGACATCCGTCCCATCGACCCCGTCACAATTCTGATCCACGGCGTCGCCGACGATGTCCGAAGCGAGCGGGTTCAACGCAGCGTTGTCGTCATCGCAGTCCGGCCCGCCATCACCGCCGTCGAAGTTGTCGCCGTCGACGTCCGTCAGATCCCCGTCCGCGCAGTCGTTGTCGACGCCGTCGTACGGGACTTCTTCAGCGCCGGGGAACACCGTCGCATCCTGATCGTCGCAGTCATCGGCAACGAGCGCCCCATCCGCGTCTTGGTCGTCGGGGTCCACCTTTCCCTCGCGCGGCAGGCACGCCACCAGCGAGATGAGGGCCAGCAGGTTCACAATCTTGCGCATGGGCTTCTCCTGTCCGGTCGTCCAATGTTGAGGCGATAACCATTTGGATAACAACCGCACATGGCAGTTCTGTTCTCAAGCGGGGGCGTGTCGCGCCGGCGTGGGAACCGATCCCGCTCGCCCCACACCCTCCCGCGCATCAGACTGACCGGAGACCTCCCTCCCTCCGAGCAGCCCGATGCACGTTTCGGCCGAAGCCCTCGTCGACCGCATCCTCCCCGTCGTCCGCACCCGCCTCCCGGCGGGCGTGACGGCGGACGACTTCGACAGCTGCGTCCGTCGTAACCGCACGGCGCTCGTCGCCATCCTGGCGCAGCAGCTCGCGGCGCGCGGGACCGGGAACCGCAGCGTGACCCATCAGCGGCCCCGGAGGCCCCGCCGCCGTGACGCAACCACAGACACCAGCGTCAACCAAAGCCACGACGCGGAGGGAGAACCTACGCTGCCGCACGAGCAACCCTCCGAAGGCACTTCCGGCTCCTCACCCGGCCCAGGCGGGCTCACCGCATCACGTCCATCGCAGTCTTGGTCGATGCCGTCATCCACCACCTCCGACGCCCCAGGGTAGACGTCCACCGCGCCGTCGTCGCAGTCCGCCTCCGCTGACGGTGTCGTGAAGCCCGCCGAAGGTTCGCACGCCGTTTCCGCGGCGTCGACGTCTCCATTCGTGAACCCGTCTCCGTCAGCGTCAGGCGCGTACGTCACAGCGTCGGAAGCCCCGATGTCCACGCCGCCATCGCAGTCATCGTCCGCGCCGTTGCAGACCTCCGACGCCCCAGGATTCACGCCAAACACCCCATCGTCGCAGTCCTCGCACGCTGCGTACCCATCCGCGTCGCCGTCGGCGTAGCCCACCGAGCCATCACAGTTGCGGTCCAATGGGTCCGTGCAGTCCGTCTCCGCAGCCCCGGGGAATCGCCGCGAATCCCCGTCGTCGCAGTCACCCGAGGGTGCCTCCGAACCTGCGAGACCCGGTGCGCTGCACGACCAGTCCGCCGAGGACACCGTGGCCGCAACCGACGGCACGAACCCGTCGCCGTCCTCGTCCACCCAGCACAGTTCCAGACCGTCGCAGTCCTGATCCACGCCATCGCCCACCACCTCGGTGACCGGGAAGCCCCCATCCGCGCACGGTCCGACCGGAGGCGCCAACGGATCCGTACCCGCAAGCACCTCGGCCCCGTCTGTGCTCCCATCGCCGTCACTGTCGGCGTCAAGCGGGTCCGTCCCCAGCGCGACCTCCGCGCCGTCCAAAAGGCCATCATCGTCACTGTCGGCGTCGAGGGGATCGGTCCCCACAGAAAGCTCCGCACCGTCGATCAGACCGTCGCCGTCGCCGTCGACATTGCCGGGGTCTGTCCCCGCCGCGACCTCCGCGGCGTCTCCCACACCGTCCCCGTCCGTGTCGGGCGAGAGCGGATTCGTCCCCAACGTTGACTCCAAACCGTCGCCCGCCCTCAAGCCGCTTTCGCCGCTGCCTCCGCGAGCCAGTACACGCGCTGCTTCCGGCCCGGGTCGAACCCGTCGCACACGCGCCACGCCCCGTAGACCCGCTGCCGACGTGCCCCGAGCCCCCGCCCGAACCGCGCCCGCGTCGCGTGCTCCGTCCGGTCCGGGGCGGCGATCCCGAGGTCCAGCGACCGCGCCAGCCGCAGCAGGTCCGCCGCGCGCACCCGAACCGTGCCGTGCGCCTCGCCCCACGCCGCAATCAGCGCCTGCCATTCGGCGTCCTCGGGGTCCACGCCGCCCTCGTCCACCGCGCCCGCGTCTAGGAAGCCCACGAACCCCGCGTGCCCGAGCACCCCGCCGACCACCCGTGCCCACGCCTCGAACGAGCCCAGCCGCTTCCCGGCGTCCGGGCGCCCCGCGTCTAGCCAGCCCTGCACCAGCCCGAGCGCCGCCGCGACCAGCTCCCGTCGGTGCGCCTCGACCCAGCCGGGCAGATCGGCGTGGCGGAACCGCCGCCCGGTCCACGGCGTCGACGAGCCCGCGTCCAGCCGCACCCGCACCGATCGCCGCGCGATCTCCCGCGACAGCAGCGGGTTGTTCCCGGTGGCGAGCCACAGGGCGTGGTTCGGCAGTGCCACCATCTGCGACACTTGGAGCCGCCGGTCGGACCACAGGGTCGTCGTCAGCAAGGCCGCCAAGCTCGCGCTGTCGACCACCCCGGCGAGGTTGTCGAGGACGACCGCCACCGGGCTGTCGAGCAGGATCGCAGTCAGTTTCTTGCGGATCGCATCGTCGCTCTGCGGGAGCGTCGTCGGCTGCGCCGCGCGACCCGTCGCCACCCGGAGGAGCGCCTGGAGGCGCTGACGCTGCTCGGCCAGGGGGACCGGGTCGCGCAGCTCGTGCTCGACGAGCTGCCGCTGCTCGCCGCCGAACGTCAGCACTACCTGTACGACGCCCCGGCGATCACCCGTTCCCGCACGCTCGTGCGCGGGCTCCGCGAGCGCTACCAGGGTCGTTGCCAGGTCTGCCTGTGGGAGCCGACGACACGGTACGGCCGCGACCTGTCGGAGGCGCACCACCTGCACTGGCTGTCCCGAGGTGGGGACGACGCCGAGGA
>JBJONI010000189.1:0-17767 GCA_046051915.1 Pseudomonadota bacterium | reverse complement strand
ATCAGGTAGTACACATCGAGGTAGAGCGGCGGCCGCTCGTAGAAGTGGCGCGACCCTGCGTCGTCTTGGACCGCCACCTTCGCCTCGCGCCACCGCTTCGAGTTCTGCAAGGCTTGATTGTGCGCCACCCGGTACATGTAGATGTACAGGATCTTCTCGCGGTCCTTGGGCTCGAACTCGAGGTCCTCGACGATGCGCGGCGGGTCCGAGGGATCGGGCCAGCCCTCGCGGAGAAACGCGTGCAAGCTCTCGGTGATCTCGCCGATCACGCCGCTCCCCTGGTAGGGGCCGCGGGGCACGAGCAGCGAAGGCGGGGTGACCATCATGCGTCGGACCCTAGCACAGGGTTCGCAGGATCGATCGCGGCCCGTCGCGCCGCCCGCAAGCCGCGAGGATGCCCGGTGCGTTCCCGCGCTGGATCCAGCACGACCGGCACCGGCCTCGGCGCCAGCGTGCGCTCAGCGCCGGCTTGGGAGACGCAGGCCGCGATCGTGGCGCGCTCGGGGATCGGCTCGCGGGTTCCTCGGGTTTGGGCTCGGCGGAACGCGGCTGCCGCGTCGCCAGTGAGCTTCTTCGGCTGCTGACGCACGAGCAGCGGGGCCGGCGCGGGGATCTCCGGCAAGCCCATGCGTCGCTTGGTCGTCACCGTCCGCGGCGCGACCGCCTCACCGGCGACGGGACGCGGCACCGGCGCAGCGACGTCGCGGGCGAGCAGGCGCGAAGCGAGCGCCGTCGGCTCTCCCCAAGCGAGAACCGACTCGCCCCGCCGCACGAGCGGGGTACGAAGCCAAGCAGTGGCGTCACGCGCAGACGACATGTGCGATGAATACCCTGTCATCGCCCAACCTGTGCAGACCTGCGAGGATCCCACCTCATGAGCGCACGCGACCGAGCCCCCCAAGACGTCACGTCATCGCGCGCATCGGCGCCGCGTCCGGCTTCTGCGCGCATGCACCGACCCGTGTTCGACGCGCGGCGCGACGACGATCTCGCCAAGGGCACCGCGACCCAGACGGCGATGCTGCACCACATTCAGACCCGCCTGTCGGATCTCCGCGCCCGTGCGGACACAGAGCGCGCGGCGGAGACCCCGTCGGCAACACGCAACACGCGGCACGATCCGGCCGACCGACACGACGTCCAAGCAGGGTGGAAGACACCCGATGATGCCCGCTACAAGCCGCTCGCTCGCCTGTACGAAGCGGCAGCGCAGGCTGCGGCGCGAGGCGACTTGGTGCAGGCCGCGCGGCGGCTGAACGAGGCGTCGGAGGCCGAGGACCGCCTCCGCGAGGACACCAGTCGGCACGTGCTGCCCGACGACGCGCAGCGTCGCGACCCCTCGCCCGCGCATCCCTGGTCCGAAGGCGTGCAAGGCCGCGTTCGAACGCCGGTCGCGGTGCCGGCCGCCATCCGCGCTGCCGTCGACGATCTCACCGGACGGACACCGCCGAGCGCGCGGCCGTGGCGGCATGCCCTCGACCGCCGCCGGCCGGCAGAAGCAGCCGACACCGAAGGGCAGGAGGACGGGGATGCGGGTCATGGACGTTGAAGCTTGGCTCGCCCGGTTGGTCGCGCACGAGACCGTCTCCGATCGACCGACGAGCGGTCTAGCCGGGGACGTCGGCGCGATCCTCGACGACCTCGGGTTCCGGGTGGAGATCGTGGAGCACGCGCCCGGCAAACAGAACCTCGTCGCCACCTTGGGCCCGGAGCGTGAGGACGGCACCGGCCTGTGCCTGTCGGGCCACCTCGACGTCGTCCCAACGGACGGTCAACCGTGGTCGTCGGACCCGTTCGTCCTGACACGCGTGCAGGACCGCCTCGTCGGACGCGGCACGGCCGACATGAAGGGGTTCCTCGCGGCAGTGCTCACCGTTCTGCCCGACGTAGACCGGGCCGCGTTGCGCGCCCCGATCGCGCTCGTGCTGACCGCCGACGAGGAGGTCGGCTGCCTCGGGAGTGCGGCCGTCGCCGCCGCGCTGCGCGCCCAAGGTCGGAGCCTGCCGCAAGCCTGCTGGATCGGCGAGCCGACCGATTTCCGCGTCCTGCGGCTTCACCCCGGGCATGTCGCCGTCGACGTCGAGCTCGTCGGAGCCGCCGCGCACACCAGCCGTCCGGAGCTCGGCGCGAATGCGCTGGTCGCCGCCGCGCGCTGCGTCGAGGCCGCCGTTTCGCTTGCCGAGGCGTTGCGTCAAGCGCCGCGTGACCTCCCGATGTCCGCACCGTGGGTGACGATGACGCCAGCCCAGCTGACCGCAGGGAGCGCGATCAACATCGTCCCCGACCGGGCACACCTGCGCATTGGATACCGACCGTTACCCGGCGATGCCCCGCTCGACGTGTTCGATGCCCTCTCCCCTCGCCTCATCGCCGCGGCGGCGACGTGCGGGTGCAGCGCCCACGCGCGTCCGGGACCGATCGTGCCCCCGTTGTGTACGCCCGAGGACGCCCCGATGGCCCGCCTGTTGGCGCCTTGGGCCGTCGCCGGCGACCCCGTCGCCCCCTTTGCGACCGACGGCGGGAACCTCGCGCTCGCGGGCGCGGTGCCCGTCATCTTCGGGCCCGGCCAGATCGACGTCGCGCACCAAGCTGACGAATACGTGGCGGCCGCGGCGTTGCATCGCGCCGTTGCGATCACGCGCGAGGTGCTGCGGACCGCGACCGCCGGGATCGGCAATTCCTTGCCGACCTGAGTTGCCCCTCGCGCCTCCCCAACGTAAGCTGTCCTCAACTTGGAGCCCGCCATGCGATTTGCCCTGCCGTTCCTCCTCCTCGCCGCGTGCGGCGACACCGACTTGAGCGACTTCGAGCTCGACCTTGAGGACGCCGACGCGGAGATGCTCGCGGAGATGCCTGCGTCTGCCGAGTCGGACCAAGCGCCGCCGCCAGCGGCGCGCTCGATCGCCGTCGGGTTCACGGGTCGGTCTACCGTTGGCCCCGTCGCACCGGGTGCCCGCGTCCACTGGGCGTACACGAGTGTTGGGCAAGGCAGCGGCCCCTGCCCGCCAGCCCTCGGCGGAACCTGCATCGGGCTGCTCAACCCGGTGCACGCCGGCTCGGCGTTCGCGAATGCCCAAGGCTACGCCCAACTCCGCCTCAACCTCCCGAGCACGACGCCGACGGGTCAGGGTGTGCTGGTGCAGGCCGCGGTCGTCAACCCCGCTGGCCCGGCCAACCTCACGGCGGTCGTGCAGCCTGCGGGCGCGGCCTGCCCGATGATCTTCGCGCCGGTGTGCGGCGTGAACCAACAGACCTACGGCAACAGCTGCGAGGCTGGCGCCAACGGGATGTTGATCGACCACCAAGGTCCCTGCTGATGCCTCGATGGGCCCTCCTGTTCGGCGTTGGCGCCGCGATCGCCTGCGCGGACGCTGGCGATTCCGCGGGCGTGGACAGCGCCGACACTGCCGACACTGCCGACAGCAGCGACACCGCCAGCGACACGTCCACAGCCGACAGCCCCGCGCCGGGCGGTGGCAAGCTTGATGCCGACGGTGACGGCCTCGCTTCAGAGATCGACTGCAACGATGCCGACCCAACGACCTACCCCGGCGCGCCCGAACTTCTCGATGGGATCGACAACGACTGCGATGGCCTCGTGGATGCCACGGCGACGCCCCCCGCTGACACCGGCGCCGATGCCGACGCCGATGGCTACACGGAAGCCGCTGGCGACTGCGACGAGGCGCAACCGAGCGTGTTCCCCGGCGCGCCCGAAGTCGCGGACGGCCTGGACAACGACTGCGACGGGATGGTGGACGAGGACGCCCCGCCCGCCGACCCCAACGACGCCGACGCCGACGGGTGGAGCCCCGCGCAGGGAGACTGCAACGACCGAAACGCGGCGGTGCACCCCGACGCGCCTGAGCCCGTCGACGGGGTCGACAACGACTGTGACGGGGTCGTCGACGCGTAGTGCGGCAGGCCGACCGGCCGTGGTACGATGAGCCGGGACGACCCCGACCCTGCAACGGGGCGCCCGGAGCAACCCATGGCCGCGCGTCCGCCCCCTGACGACGCCTCGCCGAGCGAGCGCGATCTCCGTAGCGTCCGCATGCCCGACGGCGGGCAGGTGTTCAAGGGCCCCCTCGCCGAGATGGCGCTCGACGCGGTGGACGCCCGGGCGATGACGATGGACCACACCATCTTCGTCCGCGAGGGCTTCAACCCGACCGACGCCGAAGACCAAGCGTTGTACGCCCATGAACGCTACCACCAAGACCATTCGGGCGGGGCGCATGCGCACGGGGGCGGCCGGGACGCCGAGGAGCTCGCGGCGCGCGCCGTGGAGGCGATGGTCTTGCACAGGCGCGCACAAGGCGACGACTTCGGCAAGATCCTCCAGGACGTCGCGGCGGGCCGCATCGAGCGCGAACAAGGGGCCCAAGGTCCCATGGAATCGCAAGCCGAGCACGGCCGAGAGGACGACCCGATGGCCGCCTACCAAGCGTTGATCGGCCAGGGCTGGACGCACGACGGCATCGTCAGGATGCTGGCGCGTCACGTGCTGCTGGATTTGCAGGCCGAAGATGCGCTCCGCACACGACGGATGCCTGGTGGCCCCTCGATGTTCGGCCGGAGGTCGGGATGACCCCCCGCTGGGAGGCCAGCGCGGGCCTCCTCGAGGACCTCACCGAACGGCTCCGCCGCGTCGACCTGTTGCTGCTGCGCGCGGTGATGCGCCAGCGCGCACGACCTGCGGTTCATCAAAAAGGCCAATACTGGGGCCAGTTCATCACCGATGACGAAGTCGACGAGCTGTTGCGCGCGCACGGCGAGATCGACCTGCCGATCGGGGCCAACCTCGTCGGCCTCGACGAGGAGATCGACCGCTCGCTGTGGTACCGAGACCACGGTCGCGGGCTGGGTCGACTGCGGCACCTCGTGGCCGCGTTCGACCTCGACGGCGACGACCTCGACCTGCTGCTCCTCGCGATCGCCCCCGAGATCAGTGCCGGCTACGGCAAGATCTTCGCGTACCTGCAGGACGACCTCTCCCGCAACCACCTCACGGTGGACCTGGCGACGCGGGTGCTGCGGACCGAGCGACACGGGCGCCTGTCGTTGCAGAACCGGTTGCTGCCCGGCGCGCCGCTGGTCGAGCACCGGCTGCTGGTCCTGTCGCCGGAGCCCGGCAAGGCCCCCCACACCTCACGCCGCGTCGCCGTACCGCCACGCGTGCTGCAATGGCTTCTCCAGCCGGGGCGTCTGGTGTTGGAAGAAGGCGCGGTCCGGCTCCCGGTGACCGAGGAGATCTTCCTGCCAGCCGGCCTGCGCGAGCGCATTGAGCGCCTCGCCGGGGTCCTCCCGCCGCCCCCAGCCGCGACCGAAGTCGTCGAAGACAAGGTCGGCGTGACGCTCGCGATCCTCGGGGGAACCCCCGGCATGCGGGAAGGGGTGGCGCTCGCGGTCGCCCGGGAGGCGGGACGAGACAGCGTCGTGCGCATCGACGTCGAGCGGTGCAAGCCCTACCTCGAAAACCCTTGGGACCTTGTTCGGGACCTCCGGCTCGACGGGGACATCCCGTGGGTCGTCAACGTGCCCGACCTGACCGAGGATCCCGAGACGCGCGAACGCATGATGCGGCTCGGAACGGCGCTCGCGACCCTGCCGCAGCCGATCTGCGTGGGCGGCAAGGACCGAAGGAGCCTCTCGCTGATGCTCGGGGGAGACCGGCCCCGGATGGACCTGCACGTCGGCCGCACGACGATCCAAGAGCGCCGCGTCGCGTGGGAGGCGGGCCTCGCGCGCCGCGGTTGGCGGGGCGTCGACACCGGCCTGCTCGCGACACGGTTCGCGTCGATCGGCGGCACCACGATCGCGCGCGTCCTCGACCGGGTGGCCGCCGAGATCGGCGTCACGGAACCCGACGACACGTTGGTCCAAGCGGCGTGCCGCGATGCGAGCCGGCCCGAGTTCCAAGGGCTCGTCCAGCACGTCACCCCCCGCTACGCGTGGGACGACCTCGTGCTGCCGGACAAGATCCTGCGCCAACTCAAGCAGCTCGAGGACGTGCTCGCCCAGCAGGAAGTCGTGATGCACACCTGGGGGCAGGCCCGACTGCGCCCGCGCGGCTACGGCCTCAAAGCCTTGTTCTCTGGCAGCCCCGGCACCGGCAAGACGATGTGTGCCGAGGTGATCGCAGGGGCGCTCGGCTACGACCTGTACAAGGTCGACCTGTCGAGCGTCGTGAGCAAGTGGGTCGGCGAGACCGAGAAGAACCTCCGTCAGGTGTTCGACGCGGCGGAGGGTGGCACGAGCGTGCTGCTGTTCGACGAAGGCGACGCCCTGTTCGGGAGCCGTGGTGACAACGACTCCGCGCAGGACAAGTACGCCAACCAAGAGGTCTCCTACCTGCTCCAGCGGCTGGAGGTCTTCGAAGGCTGCGTGATCATCACGACGAACCTGCAAGAGAACATCGATGAGGCGTTCTTGCGCCGGTTCGGCGCCGTCGTCGAGTTTCCGTTCCCGTCGCCGCTCGAACGGCGCAAGCTGTGGGAGCGCGCGCTCCCACCCGAAGCCTTCCGGGACCCCGACATCGACACCGACATGCTCGGGAAACAGTTCCATCTGGCGGGCGGCAGCATCGTCAACGCGGCGATCAACGCGTGCATCGACGCCTCGGCGCGCGGCGACCGACTGGCGATGCGACATTGCGTCGTCGCCGTCGCCCGGGAGCTCTACAAGATGGGCAAGCAGGTCAACCGCGTGAACTTCGGCGCGTTCTTCCACGAGGTGGAAGGGTTGTTCACCTGATCGGCGTCTCGCCGGAGGGCTCCAACTTCGGGTCGGGCGCGCCGGGCGCGAGTTGGCGGATGAGCGCGACTTGGCTGTAGCTGTACTCCCGTGCCTCGGCCTGGACGCTCGAAGCCGTGACCGTCCCGGTCATCCGGTAGCTCGACTCGACGAGGGCGCCATCGGCCGCGTCCCACACCGCAGCACCGGTCAGCTCCGCGGCGATCGTGTTGCGCGGCTGACCGTTGAACTCCTCGGAGCTGGCGATGACGCCCTTCGCGGACGAGGCGAGCAGCGAGCGGTCGTTGGCCTGCGTACCGACCTGCCAGCGCGTCTCCGAGCTGCCGAGCGTACCGGTCAGCGACGGAAGCATCCAAGCGAGCCCGCCCTTTTGAATCCACTGGCCGGCGCCGCGGTCGTCCCCGCCCTTGGGCAGGTGGACGTCGAGCGGCGCGATCGCGCGCAGGACGAGCTGGCGCATCATCTCGCCGATGCGTCGCAGGCGGTTGATGCGGGTGTCGACGCCCTTGAGGTCGACCTGCCGGATCTTCCCGTCGACGCCCTGAACCAGTTCGATCCAAGCCTGATCGGCGAGCACCGCAGCCCACTCCGGTGCGACCTTCTCGACGCGATGCACGCTCTGGGGATTGGGGGTCGCCCGGAGGCTGGCGGCGTCGATGTCACACCGAACCAGCCAAGCCGTCTTCCCGACCTCGTCGATCGCCGCGCATCGCAGGACGAGGTCGATCTGAACCGTGTTGACCAACGCGTCGACGTTCACCGCCGCGTTGAACTCGATGGCTTCAGGGAGAACGACCTCGGCCTTCGCGACGAAGCGGCGCGTTTGCCCAGGCTGCCACGACCAAACGAAGCCCTCGGCCGCCGACGCGGGACCCGCGATGCCGAGAAGGAGGGCGAGCCTCCAAGCGGTGTTGCGCAGCATGAAACCTCCGTCAGAAGCTGAAGCCCGCACCCGCGGTGAACCCGAAGTGGGGAAGCACGGTCACCCGGTACCCATCGCTCGGGTCGCCCGGATCGATCATCTCACCCCGAAACAGCGTGTCGCCGAACGGGATCAAGGCGCCGCCGAACAGATCGACATCGATCAACGGCACAACCCGTCCCTTGTAGTCCTTTCTTCCAAAGGACGGATCCTCCGTCAGGCCGAGGTGACCCGTGACCTCGACCGCGTGCGGGGCGTTGTGGACACCCGACCGCACGAACAACCGAGGCCCAATGCCCATGCCCGCATCCTGCAGCAGGAAGACGCCGAGTTGGCCATACAGGTAGCGCGACCACTGCAGGTCCTTGAACACCTCACGCGGCTCGGACCCGTCCGTCGGCAGGTCGGCGACGACGAGGTTGCCGTCGGTCTGGTAGCGCTCATGCCAGAGACCGTCGCCTTCGGCGCTCACGTTCTTCGCGAACTGGACGCCGAAGCCGAACATGAAGCGGTTGAACTGGCCTCGCAACTGAAGATCGATCGGAAACGACGCTGGGGTCGGCTTGAGCAACGAGGAGAGGTCGTCCACGCCCACCACGCTGCCGAGCCCACCCCCTTGCAAGGTGCTCGGGTCGGTGGTCTCGAGCGCCGTCAACGCCGCGGTGTCCACCGTCGCGCCGTTGAAGCCGAGACCGACGCTCGAGAGGGCCGAGAAGCGCACGGGGAAGCCATGGTTCCGGTCGAGTTCCAAACGCAGTCGACCGCTGCGCTTGTCCCAACGCCAGACCCACACGCTGTACGGGCTGCCCGCCTTCGGGATCGCGACGTAGATCTCATCCCTCGGGTGCAGCGCTTGGAACGTCGCGAGCGACGCTCGGGTCGCGGCATCGAGATCCGGCAAGCACTCGTTCGGGAAGGCCATGAGCTGATTCAGGAGATCGTAGCCCATCTTTTGACGGGCAACTTCCCAGACGAAGTAGATCTTGTCGTCGAGGCGTTGGACCTCGACGCGCTCCGAGAACGAGAAGCCGTCATCGCGCTCAACGCTGAGATGAATGCGGCCGCGCGGTGTGATCAGCATGCCGGTGCCATCGACGACGCGCTCGACGCCGTTGAGGAGGACCTTGTACTCCTTGGCGAACGCGGGGGCGTCGAAGAAGCCCTGGTCGTGGAAGGCGAGCGGGAGTGTGGGGTGAACGCCGTCATCGATCTGCGCGACGAGATCGAGGATGTAGTCCCGGACGTCTCCCGAAGGCAGCCGCTTCTCCATCGCGAGCTCGGCGTTGTCGAGCGGAGGCCCGTACGTGCGGTCCTCCCACACCATCGCGGCGGCGAGGAACAAATAGTAGTTGGTGGGCTCCGGTCCCACCATTCGGAAGTAGGGCGGCGTCTGGTTCCGCAGGTTGAACACCGCGCGGCCGGTCGTGACATACAAATCGAACAGCAGCTCGCGGGTGTCCTGACGGTCGTTGAACCACACCGCGTCGATCAACGGCAGCAACGAACCGGCGATCGCGAGATCGTCGGTCCGCGTCCCGAGCTTGGTCTGCGCGGCCTCGAGGCCACGCCGCACGCGGGCGAGTGCTGCGTCGGGCACGCGTCCGGGCTGGTCGAGCGGGTCGGCGGGGAGGCCATCGACGAACAGCCGCCGACGCCCCTCCTGATAGAGGTCGAGTCCTGGCTGAAAGACGGCGTTGGGGCGTAGAATCTGGTTGCGGACCATCGCTTGGAGGATCAAGTTGTCCTCGGTGACCGGCGCATCGGGCCAACGCAGGACGAGGACACGCGCCTTTTTCTGCCCGTTCTTCTTGTCGAGGGCGGCGAGCCGGGCCTTCGCGGCGTCCTGCTGCACCTCGACCGACTCCTCGACCTTCTGTTGCGCGACGCCGAGGATGTCGATCCCTTGGGCGCGCGCAGGGCGGTCGCCCATCAGCACGGAGACCACAAGCAGGAGCGTCGCGAGCGCGAAGCGGACGGGGAACGACCGAGAGCGGCGCATGGGAACCTCAGGAACAGCGCACCCGTATCCCGGCGCGCGGCCCGGTGAGGTCACTCCGGGCGGCAGCGCGGCTGGGGTTGCTCCGGCGTACAGCCACCGCACACCGCACGCGTCGTCCCGGGCGCGATCGTGGTGGACACGACCTGCCCCCCGTCGCAAGCCGCACGCGCGGAGCACCCCTCGGCCAAGCCCGGCACGTCCACAGCGGCGCCGCTGAGGGCGTGGGACGAGGACCCGGTCAAGCACTTGAACACCAACCGCCCACCACCAAAGCCTTCTTCCAACCGAACGTGAAGGCTACCGGCGGCCGAGAGGGCGCCCACCCGCGAGGGCGCATCCGGGGGCGCGACGTCCGTGGCGGGAGGGCCGCCCGCCGGCGAGGAGGGGGCCGCCGGCGCGCCAAACGACGATCCCGCCGGCCAACCGAGGCCGCGTTCGGTGGGCGCGGTGGATGCCGGCGAGGTCGTCCCAGGCGGCGTCGCCGCCGGTGCAGGCGCGGACCCGCCCGCGCTGGCCGCCGGCGAGGACACTGCGGCAACGGCCGCGCCGCCCGCCGGCGAGGCGCCCGCAGGCACCGCGGAGGCGACCGCGGCCGTGCTCGGTGCGACCGCTGGCCTCGCGACCGCCGGCGCAACCGGGGCGGGCGGCGGCGCCGGTGGGGTCCAAGCGAGGTACGCGGTGCCTGCCACGACCGCGACGAACGCAAAAGCGACCCCAGCGAGCAACAGCCCGATCTGCTGCCGCGAGGTCTGCACGCGGCCGGCGGCGTCCCACGGGGCATCGGCGACCGCCGTCGACTCGGCACCCGGCTCCAACCCGGCGGTGGGAGCTCGAGGTACGACCGGCGCCGCAACCGGCGCCGCGGGCAGCGCAGCGTCGAACACGTCCGCCAGCGCCACCGGGGTCCCGGCCGTCTCTTCCCAGCCAAGCCCCGGCCCCGCGCGGATGGCCCAAGGATCGAGGTCGGCGTCAAGCGGACACAGCCGTCGCGCGAGCGTCCCATCGCGCAGCGCGTCGGCCCGCAGGCCCGCGAGTGGATGCAGGGCGGTGGCTTGGCGGGGCGCTTGCGCCGCCGAAGCGTCCGACGCGGGCGCCCCCGCAGCGATCGCCGATCGCGGCCCCTCCCTCGCGGGCGACGGTCGGGGCAACCGGGGGGACGGCGGTCGGGACAACGGTCGCGGGCCACCCGGCGCCGCTGTCGCGCCCGGTGGCGCGGGCGCCTCCGGCGAGGTCTCCAGCGACGCCGCGTCGGCCCGACCTCGCGGGACCCAGCCGGCGGGTCCGGTCGGGCGAACCGGAGCGCGCAAGGCCGCGCCGAGCTCCCCGACGGCCCCACGGTTCGACGCGGGCTCGGACGCAACGTCCGCCTGCCCACCCGCCTCCGAGGGACCGGGCGGCGGCGCGGCGGGACGTCGAGGCGGCCCACTCGGACGGGGCGGACTCATGACGTCTCCTCCGCACCCGAACCGGCAGGCCGGGCCTCGGACGTCCGGCGTCCGCGCCGAAGCACCGCACGCCGGAGGTGGTAGGCGCCCACGTACGCAGCCCCCACAGCGGCGAGCAGCGCAAGCCCAACGACCAACGTCCCGGCGGCTCGGCCCAGCGCGCGGACCGACGCGCTCCTGCCCTGGGCATCGAGGCCGGACGGCAGGTCGAACCACGGGTTCGGGAAGAAGACCAGCTCCGCCGTACCGGGTCGCGCACCCGTCAGCGCCAACCCGATCGGGAGACGTAGGCGAAAGCGGCTCTGCTCCCCCTCCGGAAGGGCGAGGCGAAGCTCGTACCACCGGTGCACAGGCGTCCCCGTACGCGCGAGGAACCGACCCAAGCGACCCGCATCCTCGGTCACCAACGACCGCCCGCCCCCCGTCGCCGCGAGCAGTCCCAAACTCACGTTGTCGATGCCCTGCACCTCGAGGCCGCCATCGATGCGCGCGTCGGCCGAGGCGCCGCACAGAAAATTCGCGTCGGGGCGCTCGGGCAGGCGTTCGGGTAGGTCCGTCAGGTCCGGCGCGAACGGGCGACCAAAACCCACGGTGAACACGTCGGTCCGCGCCCCGGGTGCGCCGCGGCGCGCGCGAACGACGCCCAGAAGATCGGCGAGTGGCACCGCGTTCTCCGCGCACGTCTGTTCGGCGCGGACGTTGTTGAACCCGTCGGTGAGCACGACCAACGCAGGGTCGCCTTGGGTGAGTCGGACGAAGCCATCCACCGGTGCAGACGGCATGACCTCGTCGAGCGTCGTCCGGACCGCGTCGTACAGGTGGGTGTAGGCGGGCTCGGGCTCGTCGAGCAGGCGGTCGACCGCCGATGCGTACGCTTTCCGATCGGTCAGGATCGCGGCGCCCTGCCAAGCCCCACCGTCCACCGCACGGACGACGTCCGAGAAGCCGAGCAACAGCACCCCTGTCCGGGCACCCGCCGCGTTGGGGAAGAACGTGTCGAGCGCCGCAGGGTCGAGGAGGGCCTGAACCACCATCGCCATCGCGGGGTCGCCGCCGTCCGGCCGGTCCACGTACATCGACGCCGACCGGTCGATGAGCAGGACGAACAGCTGCCCGTAGCCGACGGGCTGATGGCCGACGACCTGCAGATAGCGCGTTTGAACATCGGCTCGAAGCTCGTCCGGCGCACCGAGTTGGACGCGCATCCGCCCAGGCGTGAGCGCGAGCGGCTGCAGCGCGCCCTCGTCGTCCGAGAGCGCAAACGAGAAGCGCACCCAGCGATCCGCAGGCGACACCGTGGGCGCACACGCCGCGATCTCCTCGACGTCCATCCCGGCCGCCAGGCAGTCCGCAGCATCGCGGAACACGTGGACGCGGCTCCCCCCCGCCGACGGCGTGTCGGGGATCCCCATGCGCCACGAGGAGCCCTCTGCCGGGATGGCCGCCCACGACGTCGTCGCCTCGGTGGCCGAGCCCGTCGGTGCCGCCGCGTCCGTCTGCGTCGAGGGGGACGGCGCGTCCTGCGCCAGCGAGGCGACGACCATCCACAGCGCCCCCACCCAGCCGGTCATGGGGCGCCATCCCGCGGCAGCACGAGGAGCTCGATCTCGACGACGTCGCCGATCTCCAAAGCGTCCTCATGACGCAGCGGCGCCTCGAACGGCGCGGGCAGTTCAGGGTCCCACCCCAGATCGACGCGCTCCATCCACCGCCGCAACAACACGGGTCGCTGGCTCAACCCACGGACGGCGTAGGCGTGCCCCGGCCGCGCGAGCACCGACACGTGGAGCGCATCGACCCCATCGACCGCCGGCAGGTGGAGATCCATCCCGGATGGGAAGGACCCAACGAACCGCTCTTGGAGCGCGGTGTCGAAGGGATCGAGCGGCAGCCGCCAGCCAGGCCGCGCCCCAACGCGCACCAGCACCCAGGGTCGCCAAGCGGTCTCGGGCAGGCTGTAGGTCAGACCGCCGACGCCGGCACCGAACAAAGCGGCGCCAAACGCGCCCGCCAGGTGAAGATCGTTGGCCCAGATCCCGACCGCGTACCATCCGACGGCGCCCAACGCGGCCGCGAGGAGCCCAGCCCACAGCGCCTCTCCGACGATCTCGCCGCGGGTCTCCGACGACGGCAACGGCGGATCGAAAATCCACAGCTCCCAACGCAATTGCAGGTCGTGGAGCGCGTGCCGGCCCGCGCGAACCATCGCGACACCGAGGCCCGCCCCGAGCCCCGCGCCGAGCCAAGGGACGAGACGGGCACGTAACGCGAGGGTGCTCGCCGGAAACCAAGCGCCGGCCCAAGCGATCCACGCCCAGCCGAGCACGATGAGGAACGTCACGAGGGCGGCGACGGCACCGCCCACCGCAAAAGCGACCCACCGGCGCCGCCACGGCGCGGCGATCCACGTGCCCTCCAGCCCGAGCGTGCCAACGACGGCGCCGACGGCCAACGTGCAGAGCAGCACGGCCCCTTCGGCCTCCTGGGACCATCGCGTCGCCACGTCGGCGCCCCAAGTCGCATGGTGCACCACCATGATCGCGAGCGCGAGCCACCACGCGCACAGGCCGGCCGCGGCGCCGGCGAGCGCCGGCACCGCGTGACGAAACCCCGTGTAAGGCACGAGGCGGGGGATCAAACAACCTCCGTCGGCTGGACCGGTGGTCACACGTTATCCGACGCGACGAGGATAGCCGATGTCCCGCGACGAGGTCTGGCTCCAACTCGCCCCGGAGTTCGGGGGAACGCGCTTTGGTCCCATCGTCGGGACCGAGTTTCGGCTCGGCACGGCGGAGGACAACCACGTCCGCCTCGCCGAAGGCCTCGGCGTCGAGCCGCACCACGTCCGCTTGATTCGGCGAAGCGGTGACGCGTTCCTCGTCGCCCCCGTCGAGCGATCGGCCACCGTTTGGGCGCAGCGTCGCGGCACGCGCCAGCCCAGCCCGATCCAGAGCCCCATCGTGCTCGCGCCCGGCGACGCCTTCCTCCTCGGCTCGGCGCAAGGCGTCCGTTTCACGTTGGTCAGCGCGCCGTCCCCCAAGCCCAAGCGCGGCGGCAGCGGACCGACCGGCGCTGGGCCGACCACGGGCAGCGAGATGGCGCAACGCATGAAGGCCGGCGTCGCGAGCGAGGTGTTCCGACGCGTGCGGGGTGCGATCTACACGACATGGCTCGGCCGCAGCGTCCAGCGCGCGATGACCTTCATCCGGGGTCGCCAATTCCTCAGCCCCGTCTACATCGTCGGCTTCGGGCTGATGCTCAGCGGCTGGTTGTTCGGTTGGCGGTCGAACGGAACGCTCAAGGGCCTACAGACCGACCTCGCGAGCACCCAGAAGACGGTGGCCGACCGCGACGCCGAGCTGGCGGATTGTCGTGCGGGCAACGAGGGCGCCGGCAAGCTCGACCTCTTCGACCTCACGAGCCGCATCCTCCGTGACAACGCGTGGCGCGACAGCCTCGACTGGCCCGAGCTGCGCACCGCGATGTCCGCGGAGGTGAAGGAGGTCTTCGCTCGTGGGGCCGACCCCCGTGGCCGCGCGCGCATGGAAGCTTGGTACCTCGGACGCGGAAACCCGTGGTCCGGCGCGTCGAGCCGCTTGACCGAAGCCGGCCTACCCCCTGCGCTCGCGGGCCTGCTCGCGTGGTCCACCGTCGACCTCACCGCCGAGTTCGAGGCCCTGCGCGAGGCGGACAAGGCCGCAGCGGAGCTGACCGAGGTGGAGGGCGACGCTTGGCGCACCCTCGCCTCCCCGAACCCCGCGCAGCGCGCGTGTCAGCGCGGGCCGTTCCGCCTCAGCTTCCGGCAGGCGGACGCGCTCGGGGTGGCGGTGCCGCCCGATGCGTACTTCAGCTTGCAGGACTCCGCGGCGTTCACGCTCGGCGGGGGCACGGAAGCCTTCGCACCCCGGATCCTCGAGCGCTTGCAAGCCACGGTCCTCGGGGCCGGCAAGCCCGCGATGGACTTCTCTCAGTTCCGCATCGCGAGCGAAACGATGGTGCAGGTCCAGTTGCCCGACGCGACCTGCCTCGCGGCGAAGGAACCCGAGGACGAGCGGACGCGCGGTGCCCTGGTCGCGAAGAAGCTCGCGGACCGACTCGGCGCCAAGGCGCAGGGTCTACCCGCCGAAGGACGCGCGAATTGGCTCTCCGGCCGCCTCGCGATGCTGTTCGCGCTCGACCTCGAAGCCCGGCGTTGGGGTGAGGTCGATCTCAGCAAGCCTGACCTCGCCTCCGCGTTCGCGTCCGTGCGCGACAAGGACGCCGAAGGCTACCGCCTGGTCGCGAACCGCACCGGACAGGCGCTCGGGCGCGCGCTGGCGGTCCCGTGCGTGATCCTGCTCGACCGGTCCGCGGCGGACGTCCCCACCGAGATGGGCAGCCCCCCGACGTTCGAAGATTGTGCCCTGCTCAAGGTCAAAGCCGAATACGACAAGTTGTGATCGCGCGCGAAGGCGGTCACACACCGCGCGTTCGGCGCAACAGCAGGCCCGCGGCGAGCGGCGCCAACAGGCCGACCGGGACGCCCGCAGCGGCACACGACCACCCGCCCGTCTCGCCAACCGCCTCGCCCGCGGTGGTCGGCCCGTCGCCGACCGTCGTCGTTGCGATCAGCGACGTGTCGGTCGTGCCGTCCGTATCGGAGCCCGGATCGGTGTCACCGTCGTTGACGCCGTCACAGTCCTTGACGTCGGTGTCGGTGGTATCGGCGGGGCAGAAGGTATCGGCCGTCTCCGCCGCCACCGCCACCGCCTGCATCCACCACGCGCCCGCTGGATACGTCGTCATCCCGCCTCCACACGGCCGCTTACCACGGGCCACCAAGCGATGCTGCCCGGATCCTGCTTCGACGGATCCCGCACGTAGGCTTGAACCCACGGGGATGGCGCGTTAAGAGGGGCCGACGTGACGCGAACGGGCCTCCGCCCGTCTGTACCGGGAGCCGTGATGTCCAAGACGACGATCTCCAGCCTCATCCGCCAGGCCGCCCGCAGCGAGCCCGAGTTCTTCTCGGTCATCGAGCAGGTGTTCGAGGAAGAGACGCCCGAACGCATCGCGGAGTTCTTCGACCGCCTGAACATCCCGCGCTCGGTCGAAGGCGAGAACCTCGCAGAGCCGCTGCCGCCCCTGGAGCGCGCGCTGACCACGGTCACGTCCTACACCGACGAGGCGGTGATCAACGCGGGCATCCAGAAGTACATGGATCGCCACCTCAAGAAGCTCAAGTGGCATGCCCAGCGCCCGACGCTTGAGGGCACGGCCAACGTGCTGCTGCTGATGCGCCAGGGCATCGCGATCACCGAGATCCGCATCAAGCGCTTGCACCACCTGCTCAAGGTCCAAGACGAGATCACCCCGGAGTCGTGGGCGACCGCGCGCGACATCATGAACAAGGGCTTCATGAGCTTCCGCCACTACCTCATGCAGCTCGGCGGGCCGTGGATCGATGCCGCGAAGGAGCAACTCGACCGCGCCGAGCTCGAGACCCTCGTCGGCCGCTTCCACGAACTGATCGACGCGCACGTCCGCAAGCTCGAAGAACACCGGACCCGCATCGAGGGCCGCCGCGTCGAGTTGGCCGTTCTTCCCGAGGGCTTCCCGCCGGTCAAGCCTCCGGTGTACTTCGCGGGCGACCTGATGGGCCGTGGGCCGTGGAAGCAGTTCTGGGTCTCGCTCGAGGACCGCTCCCACCACTTCCGCGAAGCCCTCAGCTAGCGAACCGGCGTCGCGTAGACGGCACGTAGCCGCGACACGAGCGACGCACGCCTGACGACAGGCCGGCACGCGAGGAGCCTAAACTCTTCGCATGCTGGCCTTCTTGTTTTTGGCGCTCGGTTGCACGCCGTCCCCGACGCTCGACGCCCGCGCCGACTGGTTGGTCGACGCGCTCGTTCGCGACAACGCCGTCTGGCTGTCGCGGGACCCTGCCTTGTTCGAAGCCAAGTTGGCGACGATGGCGGCGGACCCGTACGACTTCCTCCGTGGCACCCTCGGCGTGGCGTGGGCCGATCAGGCTCGCCCGGGCACCGAGCGCACGCCGACGTCGTTTCTGTCCACACCAGGGGCCGATGGCGTGTGGTTGCTCGGCGACCCACACCCTGAGAATTTCTCCCTGTTCGCGGCGCCACATCTGCCCGCCACGGCGTACAACCAACCCTTGTGCGTCGACATGGAGGACTTCGACGGCTCGGGCCATGGTCCATGGACCTGGGACGTTCGACGGCTCTTGCTCGGCGTTCGGTTGATCGCGGAACAGTCGGGCGCCTGCGATGCCGCCTGTGCGGCAGCTCTGGTGGACGCCGTCACCGACGGCTACGTCGACGGGGCCCTCCAATTGCCCACCGAGGACGTCTGTGCGCCGAAGACCGACGGCGCCGCCCTCGCTGCGGCCGCCGAGGAGGCCGAAGCCGATGCCCTCGCCGACACCGCCTTGCACGCACTCACCGGCCGCTCGGTGTTTCGACGCGAACGTCACTTCCTGCTCGATGAGGCCGCCGCAGACGATGGCGATGGCGTGTTGGCGCTGACCGGCGCCGAGCGGGCGCAGGTCGAGCGGTTGTGGGACGCCTTGCCCGGGCTGCCACAGGGGGCCCGGATCGTCGACGCCGCACGGCGGTTTGGTGCCGGCGTCGCGAGCCAACCCGCGGT
>JBJONI010000188.1:0-5701 GCA_046051915.1 Pseudomonadota bacterium | reverse complement strand
GTCCTTGTCGTCGCCTGAGTCGACCTGCCACGCCTTGCCGGACCAGGCCTGATCACCTGCGGTAAACGAGGCTTGCACCGTCCAGTACGTCCGGGGAACGTGCGCGAGCCGCTTCCACTCGTGCGCGACGATCAGGCCCAGCGTCGGCGTTTGCACGCGCCCCGCCGACCAAGAACCCTTCTCGGTGCGGCCCTTGAGCCGCCGCGTCAGGGCACGTGTCGCGTTCATGCCGATCAACCAGTCGCCGACACCGCGGAGCCAGGCCGCATCGGCGAGGGAATCATAGGCATCCCCAGGTTGAAGCTCCTCGAACGCCGAACGAATCGCATCGGACGTCATCGACTGCAGCCAGAGGCGCTGATGCGGCCTGGCGTCGCCGATCCACTCCTGGATCCGGCGGAAGATCACCTCGCCCTCGCGGCCGGCGTCGCATGCGTTGACCAAGCCGCCCACGTCCTTTCGGGTCGCGAGCTTCTTGATCAGATCGAGGCGCTTCTTTTGACCCTCACGGGGGCGGATCTGGAACGCCGGCGGCAAGATCGGCAGGCTCGCCAGCGTCCACGCCTTGAGGGACTTGTCGTACTCCTCGGGCTCCGCGAGCTCCAACAGGTGGCCCAAGGCGAACGTGACGATCCACGCGTCGGACTCGTAGTACTCGCCGTCGTGGTCCTCGAAGCCGCCCAAGGCAGCGCACAGGTCACGGGCGACGCTGGGCTTCTCCGCGATCACCAGACGCTTGCTCACCACAACACCACCCTGTGCCCTGCGACCCTAAGGGAAGCCATCGCACCGGTCAAGCGGCTGCGTGGGTGAGCCCGACATTCGGTCGCTTTGCGGAGCCTGCCCAACGGCGCTACACCGCCCCCACCGATGTCGCACGACCTCTTCCAACCCGTCGATCTGCTCGCCACGCCGCACGGCGTCGCCGTCGCCGTGAGCATCCCCGACCGGCCGGACGCGGTGCCTGCGTCCGTGCTGGCCACGCTCGCGGACGCGGAGGCGCGCCACGCCGTCACGCTGGGAGGGTACCGCCAGGTCCAGTTCGTCGGCGGTCGCATCGCGCTCAGGGAGGCACGACGCCAGCTCGGCGCGCCCCTCGGGCCCGTCCTCCCGGACGCGCGAGGCACGCCGGTCCTGCCCGCAGGCTTCGTCGGCAGCGTGAGCCACAAGCGCGACCTCGCGATCGCGATGGTGGCGCTCGACGACGGTCGCACGCTCGGTGTGGACCTCGAAGACCACGGCCCCGCGCGACCGACGATCGCACCCCGTGTCCTCCGACCCGTGGAGTTGGAGGCCCTCGACGGGTTGCCCCCTTCGAGGGCGTGGATCCAGACCGTCCTGCGGTTCTCGATCAAGGAGTCGATCTACAAGGCGATCGACCCCTGGGTCCGGCGTTTCGTCGGCTTCGACGAAGCGGAGGTTCACCCCGACCTCGCAGGTCGCGCAGAGGTCAAGATGCACCTCGCTCACGGAGAGGGTCCGTTCGATATCGAAGCCCGCTACGCGTGGTGGCGCGGTCGCCTGCTCACCAGCGTTCGCATCGCCGGACCCGGTCGCACACCGCGCGGCACACCGGTGCGGGTGCTCGACCGTTCCTCGGAGGACGGCGGCTCCCCCGGGGGTGGCGGCGACCCGAGCCCGCAAGGCTGAGGATCAGCGCTTGGCCGCCGTGACCGACGCGCTGAACCAGCCGCCCGTGTACGCATCGAGGTTGGCCGTCAGCTCTCGCAGACGGAGCTCGTCCTTGACCTGGGCAAGCAGGTCCGTCTTCGGGCGGAGCAGCCCTTCGACCTGCAGGCGGCGACGCTCGAAGTAGATGCGCGTCACCTCGGCCAGCACCTTCTCGCGGAGTTTGGCGATGTCCTGCGACTCATTGATCACGCGGATCTGCTCGGAGCTCATGATCAGCTTGTCGAGCTCCCACGTCGCCTGGATGTCGATCGTCCGCCCCTGACCGACGTCGGCGTCGGTTTGGACGTCATAGAACATGCCGTCGGTGCTGGTCGGGGGGTTGCCGAACTCGTCGTACCGCCGGAACTGGTTGCTGTAGTCATCGTCCAATTGGTAGGCCAACCGCAAGGTCGGAAGCGCAGCGAACGCCCGCGAGCTCCGCAGCCAACGGTCGATCAGGGCTGGCTGGACCTTGGCGTAGGCGGACGCCTCATCGAGCACGGTTTGGACCTCCGGCTCGTGCCCAAATTGCGCAAGCACCTCGTCGGCCGTCGAGAACGTGCGGGGCTGACCGACTTGGAACGAGAGTGTCAAGCTCGTGTTCGTGCGCAGGCTCTCCAATGCCGCCTCGGTCATGCCGGGGAGGATCCGCAGCTCTTCGTAGGACTGTAGGCCCTGGCGCCGGACACGCAGGTCGACGATCGCCTCCGCGAGCGACGGCGTCAGGCTCGGCAGCACCGACAATTGCGCCTGCGTGGCGGACGCGAGCGGCACGCGACCGTCCGCAGGGACGGGCGCCGGCGCAGGCGCGAGCGCCTCCCCGTTGGCCGGGGCCGCGAGGGCAGACGGCGTCAGCAAGCACGTCAGGGTCGCGATGCGAGCGAAGAACGAGGTCATGGGGCCAACTCCAAGCGCTCGCGGAGCGCGGCGCGGTAGCGAGAGACAGTTCCGTCGGTCAAGGTGTCGAGGCGCGCCTCGACCTCCTGGAGCCGCAGCAAGAGATCAACGCGTTGTTGAAGGGTCCGTCCGGCCTTGACCGCGTCAATCTCGCGGCGAAGGCGAAGCCCTTCGGCGTACAGCGCGCCGACCTGTTCCAACAACGCCAAGCGGTCGCGGGTCGCGTCCCGCGAGGTTCGTCCCAACATCATCCATTGGTCCACGTCGCCGGCGTAGACGTCGAAGTCTTCCCCGTCGAACGCCACCGCCGCGTCGCCGGCCGAGACGATGTTCCGACGCGGCGGCGTCCATGTCAGGTAGATCCAAGCGCCGGTTCGAAGCGACCGATCGCTCTCGATGCCACCGTCCAACCGGCTCTGAACGCCACCGCCCACGTCGCGGAAACCCACCACGCGCACCTGCGGCAACGCGTAGCGCATCCACTGCGCGCTCGGCCCAAGGCGCTCCCCGCCCGTCAGCCGCGTGTGCCGCGCATCGGCGTCCGCGATCAAGGCATCAATGTTGACCCAGGTGTCGTCCCGCTGAAGCGCCGCCGCCTTCTCCGGCTCCAGTCGGAACACGCCTTCCTGGGCCCCCACCACCGGGTGTTCCGCGTTCTCGGCGAGCCACGTGGCGATCCCCCGCGGGTGCAGGTCGCCGAGGCCATCGCCCAGCACGCTCCAACCTTCCTCACCGGGCGACCACTCGAACACGCCGACGCGCGCCGCGACCATCAACCGGCCGGTGGTCAGCCGAACGGCATCCAGCGCGCGCGACCCCACCGCCGGGATGCCCTGCTGCTGAAGATCGGCCCCGGACGCCGAGACCACCCACACACCGCCCTTTCCGTCGTCGGCGAGTCGGGCCTCGCGATCCACGGCTCCGCGGTCCGACCACGTCCCGTCGACGGCGCGTTCAAACAGCCGGTCACCGGCCACGGCGAACGCAGTCCCGATGCCGTGCGCGGCATCCGCGGGCCCGTCCCCCAGCGCCGCCTCACGCGACCAAGACCCGCCATCTCGCCGCGTCCACACGGCGTCGTCGGTCAGAACCAGCCATTGGTAGCCGCGCTCCGAGGCGTCGATCACCGGCTCTTCGAAGACGTGCTGCCACGTCAGCCCTTCGTCCTCGCTCGTCCAAAGGCCGTCCGCGCGTCCGACGGCGAGCGCCCGTGACGTCGAGACCAGCGCCTTGGGCGCGGACTGCGAGGCCACGGCCGACGCGTCGCGCTGCACGCTCCCCCCTTGGATGTCCGCCTTGAGCTGTTCAACGAGATCGGCGTCTTCGATCTCCTCAGGCGACACGTACTCCGAGCCGACGCCGAGCTCGTCAAGGAGTTCGTTCATCCGGGTCTCGACGTCCAACAGGACGTCTTCCTTCGAGACCTCGGCGCCGGGCATGGGCGGAAGCACAACGGCCCACGTCTGGCCGCCGTCGGGCGAATACCAAGCCTCGCCGTCGTCCCGCACCGCGAGCCAGCCCAACCCAGAGCCATCGACCGCCACGTCGGCGATGTCGTTCAGATCCGTGGGGCCGACGCGCTCCCACCGCCAACCATCGCGGTACGAGGGCGCCACGGTGGACGGCACGCCGCGCTCCTCCTGCCCGACGGCGCCCGGCGCGGCGATGCCAGCCAGCACGGCGAGCCACCCGACGCGCCGCGCGAGCCGCCCGGAGGCGCCATTCATGCGGTCGCCGTTCAGGCGTCGAGACGGAAGCGGATGGCCGTCTCGCCGGCCACGATCTCCTCGCCGCCCTTCAGCTCGAGCTCGTGGTCGATGCGCGCGCCGTCCACAAAGGTCCCGTTCGCCCCCGACTTGTTGACGAGCATGTACGCGTCGCCGCGATGCTCGACCTCGAAGTGGAAGCGAGACACCTTGGCGTCGGAGCGGATCTGAATCTCGTTGTCGCGCAGACGACCCACGCGAACGATCGACTTCGTGACGAGGAAGTGCTGCTCCTCGCTCGTACCCTCGGCGAGGACGAGCGAAGCCGTCAAACTCACCGCGGTGCCCGCGGGCTCCACCGCGATGTCGTCGAGGGCGAGTTCACCGCCATCCTCGGTGGCCTCACCGAAGGCGATGGGGGTTTCGACCGAAGCCTCCACCGCAAGCACACCCGAGAGGTCCTCGGTGACACCGGTCGCCTCGCTGTGTTGACCGCCCTCACCCCGCCCGCCGTCTTCAAAGGCAGAAAGCACGTCCTCGTCAGGCCCGTCATCGTCGGCGAGCTCGACCGCCTCGTCGGGCTCCGCCTCGAGGGCGTCGTCCAAACCGTCGTCGATGTCGAGCGCGCCCCCCGGCCGCACGGCCGACCAGCGCTCGAGCGCCGACGTCAACGCGCCGCGCTCGGTCGACAGCGCGCCGACTTGCCCATCGGCCGAGCCGACAACATCCGCGAGGTCGCCGGCTGCGGCGGCCTTCTCGTCCTCGGTGATCTCTCCGATGGCGACGCGAAGGTCGAGCTCCTCGATCTGCAGCCGCGCCGCCTCGACACCCGTCTGCACGTCGCCCAACTGCCGATCGAGGTCGGCGATGGCGGCGCGCAGGCTCGGAACGAGCGGGTCGAGGATCGCTGTGACCTCCGCGATCCGCGCCGAGTTCTCCGAGATGACCTTCTCGACGATGGCCGGCGTGAACTTATCCGCGCGCGCCCGAGCCTTTTCGATAAAGGACTGGTACTTGTCGAACGCCGCCAGTTGCTCGTCGAACGAGGCGAGGAGTTCCTTCGTGCCCATGCTGTGCATCCCCCGGGGCGGGCGGCGGCGTGCCGACCGACGTCGACCCCTACCCTAACCGATCTGGCGGCCGCTTCACAAGGGGGGACAACGCGGTCGACGCGCCTCGACATCCAGCGGACAGCGGGTCAAACGAAGCCGGGAGTCGAGATGGACGAACGCGGCGTGCCGATGGCGATCGAGGCCGAGCAGGCGCTGCTGGGTGGCCTCATCCAAGACCCGGACCAACTCCCGACGATCGCGGAGTTCGTCCGTGCTGACGACTTTGCGCGACCCGAACACGGCCGCATCTACCAGCTCCTCCAGGTCCTCAGCGCGGAAGGCACCGGCATCGACCTCGTGACCGTGGGCGAGCGC
>JBJONI010000187.1:0-4163 GCA_046051915.1 Pseudomonadota bacterium | reverse complement strand
CTGATCATCTGATGGGCCTTCTTCTTGCTCTCCCCCGCGAAGGCGCGGTCCACGAAGCCTTGGCCGAGCAAGTCGCCGAGCGCGGCGTCGGTTCCGTCCACGCAACGCTTCCACCGCGGCTTCTGCGCGGCTTGGCCGTACAACTTGGTCCCGAAGAAGGCGAAGTTGGCGTCGTCGATCTCGGGGCTGAGGTCGCTCGCTGCGCTGCGCACGAGGTTCCAAGCGAGGTAGGCGCGGAGCGTGGTCCAGTCCTTGCCCTTCACCTCCGCGTCGAACGCCGGGAAGAAATCGGGCGTTGCGACGTTGATCGCCGTGAGGTTGGGGAAGCCGATCTCGGTGAAGAAGACGTCCCACTTGAGCGTCGGCGTCAGCTTTTGCAGCCCCTTGCGCTCGATACGGTGGTAGAGCGCGTTCGGGTCGCGCAGCGCCTCCGGGGCGAGCGACGCCGCGGCCAAGCGGGTTTCAAGCGCCAGGATCTTCGTGGCGGCCGCCTTCGCCTCGGGCTCGGCATAGCCAGCAAAGCCGAGCATCTTGGCGATGTGGGCCTCATAGTCGGCGAGCAAGGCCTTGCCCTTGTCGTCTTCGGGCGTGTAGTAGCCCTTCTCCGGCAGACCCAGTCCACCCTGCGCCATGAACAGGGTGTTGAGGGTCGGGTCCTTGAAGTCGGCCTCGACACCGGCGTCGAAGAACGGACTTGCGAGCGGGAGGCGGGCGAGCAGCTTCATCAGCTTGTCGGCAGAGTCCACCGATTGGACCGCCTCGAGCCAGGGCTTGAGCGGAGCGGCGCCGGCCGTCCGGACGGCCTCCTCGTTCATGCAGGCGCCGAAGTAGGCGCCGAGCCGCGCGTCACCGGCTGTTCCGGCCTCCAAGATCTCGCGCACGATGCCCTGATTGCGGTCTTGGATCGTCGAAAATCCGCGGCCCCACGTCGACCGGTCCGACGGGATGGAGGCCGATGCGAGCCACCCGCCGCACGCGAACTGGTAGAAGTCGTTGCAGGGGTCCGCCGTGCGATCGAGGGCGTAGCTCACCGCCGCCTCGATCCCGCTGGCGCTCGTGTCCGCGAGGTCGGGTGGCGACGCCGGGCGCTCCGGTGCGACAGGGGCCTCGGGGGGCGCCGCAGGTGCCACGGAGGTCTGGGGCTTGGGGCAAGCGACGAGCGCGAGGGCGAGGAGGCTGAGACGGGTGGCGGACATGGTTCCTCCGTTTCGGGACGGCGTGTCGTAACGTCTAGGGCCCTGCGGCGCGATGGGCGCCTGCGCGCGCACGACCGTTGGCGACCAGGCGGCTGCGGCGCGGCGGCGCGGTCGGCGTTAGCGGCGGCGTCAGACGGAGGTCGGTCATGTCGAGCGACGCTGTGGTGCTGTGGGACGATCGTGGTGACGTTGCGATCTGCACGATCAACCGGCCGAAAGCCCTGAACGCCCTCAATGCCGAGGTGATTGCCGCGTTGACGCACCTCCTCTCGGAGAACGGTCACCGCGACGGCCTTCGCGCGATCATCCTCACGGGGGCCGGCGGGAAGGCTTTTGTCGCCGGTGCCGACATCGTCTCGATGCAGACGATGACCGTGGCGGAGGCAGAGGCCTTCTCCTACCGCTCCCAAGTCCTCGGGCAGATCGTCGAGGCGCTCCCGGTGCCGGTGATCGCGGCCGTCGACGGTTTCGCCTTGGGTGGCGGTTGCGAGCTCGCGATGGCCTGCGACATCATCCTCGCCGGACCGACCGCGAAATTCGGCCAGCCCGAGGTCAACCTGGGCGTCATTCCTGGATTTGGCGGCACCCAGCGGCTCGTGCGACGCGCCGGGATGGCGGTCGCGATGGACCTGTGCCTCACGGGGCGCGTCATCGGCGCCGAAGAGGCGGTTCGCTGCGGGATCGCCAGCCGCGCCGTCGAAGGCAATGCGCTCGACGCGGCGCTGGCCGTCGCCGCGGAGATCAGCAAGAAGGGGCCGTTTGCCATTCGCATGGTGCGCCGTGCCCTCCTCGAGAACGCCGACGCGGACCTCAAGACGGGTCTCGGTTCGGAGCGAAGCCTGTTCGCCATGTGCTTCTCGACCGAAGACCAACGAGAGGGGATGAAGGCGTTCGTCGAGAAGCGTCCCGCGGTGTGGACCGGGCGCTGAGCGCGACCAGCGCTGCCCTCTTCTTCCAGTTACGGTTCGCAGCCTTAAGGAGGTTCCTTGTTCTTCCTCAACGACGACCAGAAGGCGATTCAGCAGCTCGCCCGTGACTTCGCGCGAGGCGAGGTGCTTCCCGGCGCTGCCGCCCGCGACAAGTCGCACACGTTCCCCACCGAACTCGTCGCCAAGCTCTCGGAGCTCGGCATGATGGGTATGTTCATCCCCGACACCTACGGCGGCGCGGGGCTCGACGTCCTCAGCTACGTGGTGGCGCTCGAAGAGATCTCCTACGCCGACGCCGGCGTTGGCGTGATCATGAGCGTCCAACACAGCTTGGCCTCGTGGCCCATTCTGGCGTTTGGCACCGAAGCGCAGAAGCAGACGTACCTGCCGCGCATGGCCTCCGGAGAGACGATCGGGTGCTACGCGCTGACCGAGCCCGAGGCGGGGTCCGATGCCGGTGCCCAAAAGACGAAGGCAACCAAGGTTGACGGCGGCTACACCCTCAACGGCAACAAGCTGTGGATCACGAACGGCCCACAGGCTGGCATCTGCGTGACATACGGCAACCTAGAGCCGGAGTCGCTGCACCGTGGCGTGTGCGCGTTCATCCTCGAGTCGTCGTTTCCCGGCTACAGCGTCGGCAAGGTCGAGGAGAAGCTCGGCATCCGGTGCTCGGGCACGTCCGAACTCGTCTTCGACAACGTCTTCGTGCCGCAAGAGAACCTCCTGCACCACGAGCGCGATGGGTTCAAGGTCGCGATGGCCACGCTGGACGGCGGTCGGATCGGCATCGCGGCGCAAGCCCTGGGCATCGCGCAGCGCTGCCTCGACCTGAGCGTTTCGTACGCAAAGACGCGCAAGACCTTCGGCAAGCCGATCGCGGCGCACCAAGCGATTCAGTGGAAGATCGCCGACATGCGGGCGCGCATCGAGGCCGCTCGCTTGTTGACGTGGCGCGCCGCGGCGATGAAGGATGCCGGCGTGCGCGCTAGCGCGGACTGCTCGATGGCCAAGCTCATGGCCAGCGAGACCGCGAACTTCTGCGCCTACGAGGCCATCCAGATCTTCGGTGGCTACGGCTTCAGCCAAGAGTACGAGGTCGAGCGGCTCTACCGCGACGCACGCATCACGACCCTGTACGAGGGCACGTCGGAGATCCAGCGTCTCGTGATCGCCAAGGACACGCTGGGCTGAGCGCCACCCCGTCCTCCTCCCTTCCGAGGCGGCGGAGCCTGACGCGAGCGTGACGATCCCGGCACCGCTGGATCCACGGTGCCGCTTGTTGCATGCTCCGCCGTGCAGCACGGGCGGCAGGAGGCGGGGTGTCGGGTGCGTTGATCGCAGGCACGAGCACGGAGTTCGTGGGGGACCGTCCCCTGCGTCTCTCCGTGCGTCGTTGTCCGGTCGCGCTGGTCGAGGGGGCTTGGGGGTCGGGGCGCACCACCGTCGCGCGACGCATCGCGGGTCAGGGCGGCGCCGAGCCCCACCACGTCGAGGGGCACGCGTTCGCGACCTCGGTGTCCGTGGCGCGGATGCGTGATGGCCAGTGGCCCGATGGCCTCGCCGACGTCCCCGCGCTGATCTTCGACGACCTTGCGATGCTCGCGGAGCGAGGGGGGGCGGTCGTCGGCCAGCTCGTGGCGCTTCTGGAGCAGCGTGCCGCGCGCGGGTTGAGGACGGTGTGCGTGGCGGCGCCCGACGACGGGTCGCTGTCGGCGTTGTGTGAGCGTCTGGCTCCCGGCCCGGTGGTGCATGTGCTCTTGAGGTTCCCAGCGCGAAGCGGGCGGATCCGCTTCGCTCGGCGGGAGGCCGCTGCGCGCGGCTTGCCGCCTGAGGCGGCTTCGGGGCTTGAACACCTCGAACCCTGGACGTACGAAGCTGTCCGTCGCGCGCTGGACGCGGCGCCGTGAGGGTCAGTCAGGGTGCGCCGCGTCGGCGTCAGGCTTCTTCGCACCGCCGCAGCCGGCGCAGGTCGGTCCGTTGAGGTAGCCGAGGCTGCAGAGCTGGCACACGGTCTCGTCGCTCGTCTCGCCCTCGC
>JBJONI010000186.1:0-2850 GCA_046051915.1 Pseudomonadota bacterium | reverse complement strand
GATCGCGCAGCCGCCCGGGAGACTCACGTGCGCCTCGCCGTGTCGTGCGATCAGCGGCCCCAACACGAGGACGCTCGCGCGCATCTTGCGGACGACGTCGTACGGGGCCTCGGAGAACGCGATCCGCGACGTGTCCACCTTGACCGTCGGGCCGACGAGGCTGGGGCAGCCGATGCGCCCGAGCAGCGACAGGGTCGACGAGATGTCGGCGAGGTCGGGGATGTTGTCGAGGCGGTGCTCGCCGGGCGCGACCAGCGTCGCGATGAGGATGGGGAGGGCGGCGTTCTTGGCACCCGCGGCCTTCACGCTGCCGACGAGGCGATGTCCGCCCTCGATGACGATCTTCTCCATGACGACTCCACCGATCGTCATGGGGTATCGCGGTCAGCCCTCGGGCGCCTCTGTCGGCGTGGGGTTGGCGGCGCAAGCATCGGGGTTGTCCAGGCCCCACGCCACGCGGTGGACCATGCCGCGAACCGCGCTGATCTGGCGCCGGGTTGGCTGTGCCTTTTGGAGCGCTTCGCGCAGGGTGGCGACGACCTTCTCGGGGCTGGTCGATTTCAGGTAGCCGACCCGACCGAGGATCCCCACGAGGTCGGCCAACGCGGGTTCCATCTCGGCGAGCGTCGCCGGCGCTGACTTGCCGTCGCGGCGCGTGAGGGACGCAGTCGAGCGTGGCCCGGTGCGGCCCCCGACGATCCGTCCCTCGGCGTGTAGACCACGGCTCCGGGCCGTCTCGAACATCGCGCTCGCCATCAGCAGGGCGGCCTGGCCCAGGTTGAGGCTCGCGTGGTGATCGGTCGGGATGCGGACGAGCGCGCCGCACCGCAGCGTCTGCTCGCGAGAGAGCCCGAGATCCTCGCGGCCGAACAGCACGCCGACGCGTTGTCCTGTCGGTCGATCGAGCGCGGCTTCCGCCCAGCGGGGCGGTTCCCAAACGGGTTGGTCGTCGGCGCGGTGTCGCGCCGTCGTCCCGACCAGCAGGTGCAGGTCGGCAACCGCCTCGTCCAGGGTGGCGTGCACCGTCATCGACGCCAAGATGTCGTCCGCGCCGGGCGCCATCCACCGCGCGCGCTCGATGTCGAACGACGGCGGAGGGTCGATGACCACAAGCCGACGAAGCCCAAAGTTCTTCATCGCCCGGGCGACAGCACCGACGTTGCCGGGGTGCTGGGGCTGCATGAGCAGGAAGACGACGTCCTCGGCCAACCGCTGCGCGAGCGCAGACCGGCCGTCGCTCACGACTTGCCGCCGAACACCCGCCGCATCCAAGCCAGGAAGCCCTTCTGCGGCTTCTTCTCTTCCTCGACCGGGAGGGGGCGCTGCCGCTGCTGTGCGCGGAGGTTGTCGATCGTGCGCGGCGCGGGGCTGGTGGCAGGTGTCTGCGCGGGCGCCGCGTCGGGCGTGCCAGCGGGGTCGAGGAACGGCGAGGCTTCGGCCAGCGGTTCCGGGTTCTCACGCTCGGCGTCGGCCTGAGACGGGAGCGCGGGTTCCGGGGCGTGCGCCGGCCGCGGGGTGTCGTCGGCGAGCCGGATCTGCGTCGCGACGGGCTCGCCCGTTCCCTTGTCGAGCGCGCGCACGTCGAGGATGCCCTGACCGTCGATCGCGAAGGTGACCTCGACCTCGACACCGCCCTTGGGGGCGTCACGAAGTCCGTGGAAGATGAACATCCCGAGCAGTTCGTTGGCGTCGGTCGTCGGTGCATCGCCCTGGAACAGCTTGAGGCTGATGCTCTTCTGGCCGTCCTTGCTCGTGGTCAGCGTGCGCGTCTTCTCCGTCGGGAGCGGCTCGTTCTTGGCGAACAGCTCATGCATCCGACCGTCGGGGCGACCGATGCCGATCGGCATCGGCAGGAGGTCGTGCAGCGTGACGTCGGAGGGCTTGTCCTTCTTCTTGTTCGACTTGCTGGACTTTTTGCGGCGGGCCGTGAGGCTGGAGGCCATGATCGCGGCGCCGAGCGCGACGGCTTCGTCGGGGTGCACCCGCTCCGACGGGGGCCGGCCGAGGAACGCCTCCAGCCGGCGCCGCACGAGCGGCATCCGCGCCTGACCACCGACGAGCAGCACCTCGTCGATCTGGTTCGGCGTCGTCTCCGCTTCTTGGAAGACGCGCTGGCAGGTCTCGATGCTGCGGTCGACGAGGTCGCGGGTCAACTCTTCGAGCTGGTCGCGGGTGAGGGTGCGGTGCAGGTCGATCGGGCCGGAACCGTCTTCGGCGGTGGCGATCGCCGGAAGCGAGAGCTCGGTGCTGTCGCTGTTCGAAAGCTCGATTTTGGCGATCTCACACGCATCGCGGATGCGCGTGATCGCGACGCGGTCGTAGGAGAGGTCGAGGCCGTGTTCCCGGTAGAAGTCCTCGAGGACGACCTGCATCACCCGGTCGTCGAAGTCGACACCGCCGAGGAAGGTGTCGCCACCGGAACGGACGACATGGAAGACGCGGTCTTGGATGTCGATGAGGCAGACGTCGAACGTGCCGCCACCGAGGTCGTAGACGAAGACGCGCTGGTTGAGCGCCTTGCCCATGCCGTACGCGAGCGCGGCCGCGGTGGGCTCGTTGAGGATGCGCAGCACGTCGAGGCCGGCGAGTTGGCCGGCCGCACGGACCGCCTGGCGCTGACGGTCGTTGAAGTAGGCCGGGACGGTGATCACCGCGGCGTCGACTTGTTCGCCCAAGGCTTCCGACGCGTTCTCTCGAATCCGCATCAGGATCGCAGCCGAGACCTGCTCGAGCGTCATGACCTGGTTCGCGACGCTGACCAGAACCTCGTCGTCGTCGCCTTGGAGCAGCTCGTAGGTGAAGACCTGGCTCATCTGGTCGACGGCTTCGGAGCCGAACGTGCGGCCGATC
>JBJONI010000185.1:0-9054 GCA_046051915.1 Pseudomonadota bacterium | reverse complement strand
GCCGACCAGACCCTCGACGTTCACATCGGCGGCGGCGCGGACCCACACGTTTTGGATGCGGTGCTCCCAGCTGACGCGGTCGGCGCTGTCACCGGCGTCGGTGTTGAAGCCTTGACCGTCGTTTTGCCAGATTCCGAGCCCCCAGTGCAGGGGTTGGCGTCCAAACTTGAACGTCCCGATCTTGCTGCGGACCTCACCCCACGCGCGCCACAGCTCGAGGTTGCCGGCCCCGGTCGACAGCGTCCTCAGGTCGTCACCGGCGAGGTCGAGCAGCAAGGGCTGGTCGATGGCTTCGAAGCCAGCATCGCCGACGAGTCCGGTGCCCCAGCGCAGGCCGTCGAGCGCGCGAACGTCGACCATCACGCCGACCTGCTCGGTGATCCAAATCCGCGGCGCGAGGTTGAGTCGATGCTCGAAGGCCCAGGAGATCCCTTCGTTCTGTGTGATCGTGCGATCGAGGCTCAACGTGTCGAACAGGCGTCCGCGGGCTTGGTAGAAGCCTTCCAACACGACCTCGGCGGCGCGCGCCTCGGGGGCGAACAACAGGCCAAGGCAGAGGGCGAGCGGCGTGGCGCGCATGGGCGGACTCCAGATCCCGCCGCACGTATCCCGGTGGCTGCAGACTTGCCGCGACAACCCTGCGGGGTGGTGGCGGCGAGGGCGTCGGTTAGGGCAGGAGTGAGGTGTGCGTGGACCGCGACGAAGCGCTCGAGCTGTTGCGCCAGAACCATCGGTTCCCGGGCGTGTTTCCCTTCCGCATCGTCGTCCGACCGGAGTCCCGGTCCGTGGTGCTCTCGGCGGTGGCCGCCTACGCCCCGGAGCGCGTGACGGTCGATGGCGTCACGGAGCGCGTCAGCCGGGCGGGCGGCTACGTCTCGTTGCATGTGGATGCGGCCTGTGCGGATGCGGAGGACGTCCTCGGCGTGTGGGCCTTGCTCAAGACGATGCCCGAAGTGGTCATGACGCTGTGACGGCGTCCGGAGGCAGCATGGAGCACGGCCGGCTGGTCGTCGGATCGATGTGGGCGGAAGGGCGCGACGCGCGGCCTTGGTCCGTCGACGGTACCGCGATGGGCGTGACGCCGGCGGGGCTGGACGCCTTGCCGTGGGGCGACGTGTGGGCGCAGCGGGGCGCGACGGACGCCGGCGAGGCCGTCAACGTCGACGAGGGGCGGCCCGTCGGCCACGCTTGGTTGCGTGCGCCCGCGCTCGCCCCGTCCGAAGCGATCACGGCGCAGATCGAGGCCGCCGTGCGCGAGACCCTCGATGTGGCCGATGCCATCCGCGAGCGCGTGGCGACGGTGGATGGGCGGGCGTTCACCGACGTGCTGTGGATCGGCATTGGGGGGAGCGCCCTCGGGGCGCAACTGCTCGTGGACGCGCTCGGCACCGATGCGCGTGGCAGCGCTCGAGGTCTGCCGATCACGGTTCTCGACAACACCGACCCGGACGGGTTCGCCCGCGCGCTTCAGGCGCTCGGCCCGCGCCTGGCGACGACGTTGTGCGTCGTGGTGAGCAAGTCCGGCGGGACGGTGGAGCCGAACAACGCGCTCGCCCGGGTTCGTCGGGCGATGGACGCGGCGGACCTCGACTTTCCTGCACGCGCGGTGGCGATCACGGTGCCCGGGTCCGCGCTCGACCAACAGGCGCAGGCCGAAGGGTGGCGCGCGCGTCTCCCGATGTGGAACTGGGTGGGCGGGCGGTTCTCGATCACCAGCGCGGTCGGGCTTTTCGCGCTCGCGCTCGCTGGGGCCGACGGGCGGGCCTTCCTCGCCGGCGCCGCGGCGATGGACGCTTGGACGCGAACGCCGGCGTGGGACGACAACCCGGCGGCGTTTCTCGCGGGTCTTTGGCACGCGGTGGGCAGCGGTCGCGGGGAGCGCGCGATGGTCGTCCTCCCGTACGCGGATCGGCTCGCCTTGCTCGGCCGCTACTTGCAGCAGTTGGTCATGGAGTCGGTCGGAAAGGACCGTGACCGGGCCGGTCGCGTCGTTCATTCCGGGCTCACCGTGTACGGCAACAAGGGGAGCACCGATCAGCACGCCTACGTTCAGCAGCTTCGCGACGGTCGAGACGATGCGTTCGCCGTCTTCGTGCAGGTGCTGGTGACCTCGGACGACGATGCGCTGCAGACGGACGGTGCGCGCGCCGGGGACCACCTGCAGGGCTTCCTGCTCGGCACCCGCCGTGCCCTCACCGAGGCCGGACGGCCCAACCTCGTCCTGACGGTCCGGCGCCTCGACGCCGCCGCGCTCGGGGGACTGGTGGCCTTGTTCGAGGCAGCGGTCGGCTTCTACGCGTCGCTGATCGGCGTCAACGCCTACCACCAGCCGGGGGTCGAGGCAGGCAAGCGCGCCGCGAGCGCGCTGGTCTCGGCGATGGGGGCGCTACGTCTCGCGCTCCGCGAGGGCGGCATCACCTGCATCGAGGCCGCCGAGCGCTTTGGACTCTCGCGTGCCGAGTCGGCTTGGCTCCTCGCCCGGTTGGAGGCGCTCGGAGAGGCGAAGTGCGAAGGGGCTGAGGCCACGGGGCGTTGGCATGCCCTCTGAGCGCCGCGCCGGCATTCTGCTTCATCCGACGAGCCTCCCTGGCCCGTATGGCATCGGCGACATCGGACCCGCCGCGCGCGCGTGGCTGGGCTGGCTGGAGGCCGCGGGTCAGCGCATCTGGCAGATGCTGCCCATCCATCCCACCGACCGACACGGGTCGCCGTACGCCTCGCCCTCCGCCTTCGCGGGCGCGCCCCTGCTGCTGTCGATCGACGACTTGGTCGCGGACGGCTGGTTGCGGCACGGCGAGAAGCCTTGGGGGACGGGTGCGCCGGACCGGGTTCGGTGGGCGGATGTCTGGCGGCGCAAGGGGGCCGCGGTCGCGCTCGCGGCGGATCGCGTCGTGGCGGCAGGGGTCGACCTCGCCCCGTTTGTGGCCGAGCGGCCGTGGCTCGCCGATTGGGCGCGGTACGCCGCCGCGGCGGAGACGCATGGGTCGCATTGGACGTTGTGGCCGGCGCCGTTGCGCGATCGCGACGCCGAGGCGCTCGCCGCCCTCGACGCGACGACGCAAGCCCTGCAGGCCCGCGCCGTGGCGTGCGAATGGCTGTTCGAGCAGCAGTGGGCGGCGTTGCGGTCCGAGGCGGCTCGCAGGGGCGTCGCATTGGTGGGGGACGTCCCGATCTTCGTCGGCGGTCACGCGGCGGACGTCTGGGCCCACCGTGGGTTGTTCCGCTTGGACGCGCAGGGCCACGCAACCGTCGAGACGGGGGTTCCGCCGGACGCGTTCAGCGTCGAGGGGCAGCGCTGGGGCACGCCGCACTACGAGGTCGAGGCCCACGTGCGCAGCGGGTATGCCTGGTGGACCGATCGGCTCGCGGCGGAGGTGGCGCGGTTTGATGAGGTTCGAATCGACCACTTTCGCGGGCTCGCGGCCGCTTGGGAAGTGCCTGTCGACGGGACGCCGGTCGACGGACGGTGGACGCCGGGGCTCGGCGCCGGCCTGCTCGCCGCCGCTCGCAAGCGCCTTGGCGGTCTCCCGTTCCTCGCCGAGGACCTCGGCGTGATCACGCCCGACGTCGAAGCGCTCCGCGACGCGTTCGGGCTGCGCGGGATGGCGATCTTGCAGTTCGGGTTTTCGGACGCGCGCCGCGCTCCCGACCATGCGTACCTGCCCCACCGGCACCGACCGCACCTCGTCGTTTACCCGGGGACCCACGACAACGCGCCGGTCGCGGCTTGGTACGCGGGGAGCGATGAGCCGACGCGCGACCACTTCCGGCGCTACACGCGAACGGACGGCAAGCACCCTGCGTCGACGATGCTCCGCCTCGCTTGGCGGTCGGTCGCCGACACCGTCGTCGTGTCTTGGCAAGACGTCCTTGGACTCGGCGCCGAGGGCAGGATGAACACGCCGGGCGTCGCCGAGGGCAACTGGGCATGGCGCACCACGGCCGACACCTTGTCGTTGCCGCTGGCCGAGCTGCTGGCGGAGGAAGCCCGTCTCTCGGGCCGTTGAGCGCTGGATCGGTGCGACGCGGGGGTTAGGCCGTTGCGGGGGGTGTCATGCGGGTGACGTGGCTCGGTGTCGTGGGGATGGCGGCCGCGTGTGGGGGCGTCGGCGAACCTGACGCCGCCGGGGTGGGCGGCGCTCCAGACGCTGCGGCGTCGGCGACTTCTGCTGCGCCAACGGCAGCGCGCGCGCCCTCGCTGATGGCTCCTGGTCCACGCGGGACCACGCCGTTGCCGGCGCCGACGCTGACCGCCCAAGGCTGCGCCAACCTTTCGACCGGGGGCCCCCTCGGCCCCGACGGCAGCGCCGGCGTCCTGGGGTGCGGTTCACGGGTGACCGGCCACACCGCCGGGGGGGGCAAGCGGTTTGATACCAAGTTCTACGAGCGCAACCAGTGCGCGCCCGCGACCCGAAACTGGGACGGTGGCGACGAGCGGGTGTACCGCCTCGCCCTTCCCGAGGGGGAGGCGCATGCGGTGGTGACGCTCGATAGTCCCTGCGCGGACCTGAGCTTGGCGGCGTTCCCGTGGACCGGTGCGGGTCTGCCGTCGGGCGCCGAGACGGTCGACCGCTGCGAGCTGAACAAGGTCGACGGCCCGAAACGGGAGTTCGTCGAGATCGTCAGCCAAGGGACGGCCGCTTGGCTGGTGGTGGTGGAGGGCATCGGGACCGACGAAGGCGCGTTCGCGATCTCCGTCGACTGCTACGCTGGCCTCGCGGGGTACGCCGCACCGATCGGAGCCGCCCCGTGAGCCCCCGCCGCGAGGACGTCGCGCGCGCCTTGGGGTGTGCGGGCCTGATCGTGCTGGGCGCGGGTGCGCTGGGGGTTGGCCTCGCGGCGTGGGTCGGCGCCTCGTCGGCTTCGGGGCACCTGCCGCAGGGGGTCGCCGCCGGCCTTCAGGGGACGGCACCGCCCACCGCGCGGCGCAGCCTGTCCGAGATCTTCCGCGGCGGCAACACGCCGCTCCCTCCGCCCGCCCTGGACGCGGCGCATTGCGACGATCTTCGCACGGGGGGACCCGTGTCGGACGGGTGCGTAACCGCCGAGATCCATTGCGAGGAGGTCGTCGTCGGCCACACGCTGGGGGGCGTGCGGGCTTTCGATGGTGCGTTCTACGAGCACAACCAGTGCTGGCCGAACACGCGTGATTGGTCGGGCGGCGACGAGCGCATCTACCGCCTCGTGATGCCTCCCGGGGACTGGCACGCGGTGATCACGCTCGACACCCCCTGCGCGGACCTCGACCTCGCCGCGATGCGCTGGTCCGGCGACGCGTGCCCCGATCTCGGCAGCATCGTTCACACCTGCGAGATGAACCGATGGGACGGCCCGCGTCGCGAGTTCGTCGAGGTCGTCAGCCAAGGCGAGAGCGGATGGCTGGTCGCGGTGGAGGGCGTCGGCCCAGCGGAGGGCGCGTTCGCGTTGCAGGTTCAGTGCTACCGTGGGCTGTCTGGCTACGCGCGCTGAGTTGGCGTTACTCCAGCCCGATCGTGATCTCTGCGAGAACGGTCTCGACGTGGCAGGTGCCAGGCAACACGTCGGCGGTGAACGTCGCGGTGCCGTAGTCACTGGCGGTCGCTGTGACGACGAACGTGCCGGTTTCCTCGAACCCGCAGACCGCCTCCCCCCGGGCGACCCACGTGCACGGCGCCTCGGGTCCACCGTCGACGGTGTAGGTCAAGGTCAGGTCGGGCGCGGTCTCCTGATCGGGCGTGACGAGGACCTGGACGCTGGCCCGCGCCTCGGTGGTGCAAGGATCGCCGGTCTCGGGCACCGAGCACGCGAACAGGACGAGCGACAGGACGGCGGCGAGGCGGGTCATGGGGTCCCTCGGGTGCGGGCATCGTGCAGGCGTGCCTGAAAGTCGCGGATCGCCTTTTGGAACCAGACGACCTCGCTGCGGAGGTGGTCGATCGTGACGCCGCCCTCAAGGCGACTCGTCCACTCCAAGGTGGGGTCGCCATCCTTGTCGAGGTAGGCCCTGCCGAGCAGCGTGCCCCGGTTGTGCTCATTGAGGAGCGTCAGCGGCGCGGACTCGTCCCAGAACGCGCGCAGTTGGATCAGCGGGCACGCGGGTTTGCCGCGACATCCGTAGAAATAGACGCCCACGCGTACGCCCTCCAGCATCCCCTCGACCGTGGGGTCGCCGGCGGCGTCTTGGGCGGCCGTCGCCTCGCCGCCGACGGCCTCGAACATGTCGACCAACGTCTCGGCATCGACGCGATCGATCACCTTCTTGCCGTCGGGAGCGGCCTCCGCCGTCGAGAGCGCGGCGGTGATCGCGGCGACCGCCAACAGGGCACGCAGGGCGCGGGGCATGCCGTCTCCGTGGTTCTCACGGCCCTCTAACGCGGTGCGCTCCTGGTGGCGGATCTTCAGGCTTGCGTTGACGCGGCCTGCGCGCGCAAACTGTTGCGCGGTGGGGGATGGCGTCGTGGTGTCGACGTGTCCAAGCCACGGCCAACCGGAGGGACGATGATCGCGTGGATGATGGCGGCGGCGATGGCGGGCACCCCGGACTGGACGTCGCTGACGTCGACCTCGGGCTGGAAGTCGATCACGACGAAGTCGAGCGAGTTTGGCTCGATCGGCGTGTGGCACAAGGAGATTGACGGGATCCCCTGCCTGCTCGGCACGCTGCAGACCGACGTCCCGGTCTCGCACCTGATGGAGATCGTGATGGACATCCCGAGCAGCACGCGCTGGTCGAGCGCCGATCTCGGGATCTCGGAGACCCTGAAGCGCTCTGGCAACGTGCTGGAGTTCTGGCAGTACATCAACATCCCGAACTGGACGATGGTCGCTGATCGGTTCTGGGTCCTGCGCGGCGAGCGTGCCGTCCTCGGGACGGCGGAGCGCTTCCGGTGGCAGCGCATCGATGCCGCCACCGCCTACCCGAGCCTCGTCACCCGGGCGCGCGAGCGCGACAGCGGTGCCGTGGAGCCGCCGACGAACTGGGGCGAGTGGGACTTCGTCGCCAACGGCGAGGGGACCCAAGTGCAGTACCGCGCCTGCGCCGACGTTGGCGGCAGCATCCCGCAGTCGATTCAGCAGTGGATCGCGACCCGCACGCTCCCCGACACCGTCGGCGACGTCGTGCGCGAGGCCAAGCGTCGTCACTGAGGCAGACGGGAGGGGATCCCGTTAGGGGGCGGCGGGCCGATCGGCGGCTCAGGAGGTCTCATGAGCCAAGTCATCGGCGAGGGCAGCGTCGCCCTGTTTCACTACACCCTTCGCGGCGATGACGGCGCGGTGATCGACACCTCCGATGGCCGCGGCGCGATGGCGTACCTCCACGGACATGGCAACATCGTCCCCGGTCTCGAAGCTGCGATGGTCGGCAAGGTCGCTGGCGACGCATTCGACGTCGCGGTGGCGCCGGCGGACGGCTACGGCGAGTTCGACGCGAGCGCGGTCCAGCAGGTGCACCGCAGCCAGCTCCCCGCGGGTTTCGAGCCGCAGGTCGGCATGCCGTTGCAAGCCCAGGGGCCCGACGGTCACGGGTTCGTCGTGTTTGTGCACGCGGTCGAGGGCGCCTACGTGTCATTGACCACCAACCACCCGCTCGCTGGGCAGACGCTGCACTTCGCGATTCGCATCGAAGAAGTTCGTGAAGCCAGCGCCGAGGAACTCGAGCACGGGCACGTGCATGGGGCCGGCGGTCATCACCACTGACGCCCAGCGGCCGCAGGCCCAGGGCGCTCATCGGCCGCCGCGCTGCGCATGGGCGGGCCTTGCGCTGGCGGTCGCCTGTGCGGGCTCCGGTGCGGACGCGTTGCAGCCGGTGGACCACGTCAGCGCGCGGCCGCCGCCGTGTGTGGTCCCCGGTGCGGTCGTGGCCCTGTCGCCCGCCGACGGCGCCGACCGTCACCACCCCACCGCCGATCGGGCGCCAGACGGCACCGTTTGGGTGACCTGGCAGCGTGGCATGCGACCCGCTGCCATCGAGATCGCGAGCTTCTCCCCCTCGTTGGAACCGGCCGGTCCCCCGGTGCTCCTCAGCGGCCTCGCGACGCGTCCCACCCACCCACAGGTGGCGGTGGGCGCTGGACGGCGCGTGGTGGTCTGGACGGAGGAGGACACCGCCACGCTGCGCTTCGTCGCCGTCGACGACGTGGGACAACCCTTGGCGCCTCCGATCTCGTGGGCCGGGGTCCGGGGCATGCCGCTGTATCCCGACGTCGCGGTCGACCCGATGGGGGTCGCTTGGGTCGTGTGGTTCGAGGAGGCTGGCGGCCCGGCGTGGTGGTCGATGTCGATCGACACGCGGGGCAGCATCGACGGGCCGCAGCCGCTCGGCGAGGCGAACGCCTGGTGGGGAGGCGGCGGTCCGGCCGGGGTCGCGGTCGCCGCCGACGGGCGTGTGTACGCGGCTTGGGCGGAGGTTGCCTGGCGGCCGTTCGGGGCGCCGGCGGCGACCGTCTACGCCAGCGCGCTCGGTGAGCCCGTGGCGCCCATGGTGTGGGGCGCGGTGGTCGGCAACGCACAACGTGTCGCGCTTGGCGTTGACGCGGGCGGCAAGCCCGCTTGGGCGGGTTGGACGCGCTACCCCGGCGGAACGGCGACACCCGGCGTGGCCTGGACGGGGCCGGGCCAACCCGTCGTGACGCGAACCCCGGGCCGGATGCTCGACCTGCTCGCGGTGGGGGACGAGGCTTGGGTGGCTTGGGACGCGCCCGAGCTCGGCGTCGTCGCCGCACCCGCGACCGATCGGGTCGGTTGCGCAGGCCCATGGCGTGTCGCGGATCCAGCGACGCACGCGGAGCGGCCGGTCTGGGTGCCGCCGCAGGGGGGAACCCTGGCGCTGGTCTGGCAGGCCGGGGCGAAGAAGATGCGCAGCATCTACGGACAAACGCTCAAGATGCAGTGAGTTGCGTCTTGCGGTACTCGTGAACGATCCGTCAGGTCTCGTACCTAGGTTGCCGTCTGCGGCCTGCGGGCTAGAAAGAGAGTCGGAACCATGGAGGATGCCATGCGCGCACTACGTCTGTCTTCGGTGATCGTGGCGCTTTCGGTGATCGGTTGCTCGGATGCCGCCTTTGAGGACGGTAA
>JBJONI010000184.1:0-3156 GCA_046051915.1 Pseudomonadota bacterium | reverse complement strand
TCCTCTACATTTACATGTACCGGGTCGCGCACAACCAAGCCTTGCAGAACTCGAAGCGGTGGCGCGAGGCGAAGGTGGCGGTCCAAGACGACGCAGGGTCGCGCCACTTCTACGAGCGGCCGCCGCTCTACCTCGATGTGTACTACCTGATTGCGGTGCATGCGAAGTTTCGTAGTGAAGCAGAAAAGTTGCTCGGATGGCTGCTGTTGCGCTTGAACGAAGCGACGCACATCGTCTATCGTCCGCGTCGGTACGTGCTTCCGGATCTGACGGAGGTCGATTCGACGGGGATCCCGTGGTCGATCGACAACCGGGGCGACGACGTGATCATGGAGAAGGTCTCCCTCGATCTCGTCGACGACCTCAGCGTCGGGGACGCCATCCACTTCTTCAACATCCATGAAGCGCCGTACCGACCGTTCCTCACGTACCGTGCACGGTGCGCCATGGAAGGCTCTTTGATCGAAGCGAAGCCCACGACCGTGGGGACGCTCCCCGTCGCGAACACCGCGGCTCCACCCGAGCCACGGCCGCGCCCGCAGCGTTCCAAGCTCGGCGCGGGTCCTACGCCTGGACAGGCACGCGCTCGGTTGGGCTCGCCGTCTGCGGGGCGTGGCGCTTCGCCGGAAGAACGAACGCCGATGCCCTTTGGGCCCCCCGGCTACGCCCGACGCCCGCTCGACCCCAGCCCGGGGCCGGACGCGACGGAAGGCCGAGACAACCAAGACTCCGAGGATTGATCCATGGAATACCAAACGCCAGGTGTGTACGTTCGCGAAGTCGATTCGGGCCCCAAGCCCATCGCGGCCGCCGCGACCTCGATCCCCGGGTTCCTCGGACTGTTTCCCTATGAGCCGAAGGCCGATGCGATCGCGCTGACCGCGGCCGGCGATGGCGAGACCGTCACCGCGCGCCTCCTGCCGACCGTCGTCGACAACAAGGGCCTGATCCCTGCCGCCGCTGCCACCTCGGCGGGCGCAGCGATCACCGAGCAGTTCAAGCTCAAGCCGGGCAAGCTCGCCGACCTCAAGGCGCTCCTCGAGCTCAACGGCCACAAGGTCAACATCGCGAAGGGAGAGGGCGGCAACGTCAAGATCTCCGACCCCAAGACGAACGCGACGGTCGAGGTCTCCGAGGCCACGGTGAACGTGCAAGGTCGCGTCACCACCAAGGACGCTTCCGCCGTGGAGGCGATGTTCGACGCGGTGAGCCAGGTGTTCCACCTCGACCGCCCGGCGCCGAAGAAGGCCTCCGACCTCCTCGCCGCCTACGGCTTCACGGTCGAGGCCACCGAAGAGGCGTCGCTGTACGAGGAGTACTCGGTCCCCCCGTGGCCGGTGCACAACAAGAAGGAGTTCTTCCACTGGCTGCAGAGCTTCTTCGCGCAGTACCTCGTGGAGACGGGCGCGGTGTCCGACGTGATCGGCGACATTGAGGACGCCGACGAGGCGGCCGACGCCGTGTTCGACGCGCTGACGGCCGACGATGGCCTCCGCCGCAAGTTCCAAGCTTGGCTCAGCCAGCCTTCGGTGTTCAACTTCGTGGCCGCTGTGCAGGGCTTCTACGACAACGGCGGCGGCAAGGCGTACGTCTACCTGATGGGGACGAAGAACCTGCAGGGCTCGATCCGCGGCGACGCGATGCTCAAGACGGGCCTGGCGGCGTTCGACGACTGTGAGGACATGGCGCTCGAGGCCGCCCCGGGCGTCGCCCCGCATCAGCAAAAGGAGGTCCTCGAGCACTGCGAGGTCCGCCGTGACCGGTTCGCCGTGCTCGACGGCCCGATCGTCAGCCTTGGCGACATGGCGATCCCCGCCTCCGACAAGGGCTATGGCGCGATGTACGTCCCCTGGGTCACGACCACCCGTCCGAACTGGTTCACGGGCGATCAGGCGATCGACATCAAGGGTCCGCTCCGCCGCAAGCTCACCAAGATCGACAAGAACGAAGTCTACGTCCCGCCGTCGGGTCACATCGCCGGCGTCATCGCGCGCGTCGACAACAGCCGTGGCGTCCACAAGGCCCCGGCGAACGAGCTGGTGCTGGGGATCACGGGCCTCAGCCAGAGCATCAACCGGTTGGAGCAAGGTCAGTACAACGACCGCGGCATCAACGTCGTGCGCGACATGAAGGATCGCGGCATCCGGGTCTGGGGCGCGCGCACGCTCGCGACCAAGTCGGATCCGTCGTGGAAGTACATCAACGTCCGGCGCCTCTTCATCATGGTCGAGCAGTCGATCATCTCGGGCTCGCAGTGGGCCGTCTTCGAGCCGAATGACAAGTTCCTTTGGACGAAGTTGACCCGTGACGTGAAGAGTTTCCTCATGCGGGTCTGGCGTACGGGCGCGCTGTTTGGTAACACTGCAGAGGAGGCGTTCTTCGTCAAGTGCGACGAGGAAACCAACCCCCGCTACCTGGTCGACGCCGGCCAGGTGAACGTCTCGGTCGGCATCGCGCCGGTCAAGCCAGCAGAGTTCGTTGTCTTCAACATTGGTCAGTGGGACGGTGGTGCCAGCCTGTCTGAGTAAACCCCACGGACCTCAACCCGATGCCTTCACGAGCCACCCCGAAGGCTGAATTTCTAGGAGACGTCTCATGGCCAGCAACGGCATTACCGAAGAGCTCTACGGCAATTTTAACTTCCTCCTTGAGATCGGCGGTATCACCGGCGACACCAAGCAGATCATCGGCGGCTTCAAGTCGATGAGCGGGATGAACTCCGAGACGGAGATCATCGAGTTCAAGCAAGGCAACGACCGCGTTGTCCGCAAGAAGCCGGGACGCACCACCTACAGCAACATCGTCCTCGAGCGCGGCTACACCGCCACCGACGACCTGTTCAAGTGGCGCAAGAACATCGAGGACGGCATCATCGACCGCCGCTCGGGCACGATCACGATGCTCGACAACGACGGTGAGACGATCGTCGCCGAGTTCAACTTCTACGAGGCGTGGCCCTGCAAGTGGCTCGTCCCTGAGATCGACTCCGACCAGTCCGGCATGGCGATTGAGCGCATCGAGCTGGCGATCGAGAAGGTCGAGCGGGTCCTGCGCTGATGAGCTTCAAGACCGAGTACGAGTTCATCCTGCCTCGCGGGTACGTAGACTCGGAGGGGAACGTCCACCGTGAAGGCGTCATGCGCCTCGCCACGGCCA
>JBJONI010000183.1:0-3828 GCA_046051915.1 Pseudomonadota bacterium | reverse complement strand
CCGCGTGTTCCGCGCCGATCGGGTTCGGCAGCGCGTGGGCGTCGGGCCACGCGAGCGTGCTCGGGTCGACCTGTGGGGGGGGTGCACAGCCGAGCAGCGGCGCCCAGAACAAGGGCCACAGGGAAACGGTACGCACGGGGCCTCCAGCGTTTGCGCCTCGTCACACGGGGCGAGCCGAACGGCGAGGGGCGCGGCGGTTGCAGGCGCGTGCAGCGCGAAGGCCGGGTCCAAAACGAGGAAGAGGACCGGCCAGGCCGATCCTCTTCGGGTTTGCCGCGATGCGCGAGGGGGGACTCGAACCCCCACAGGTCGCCCTACCAGCACCTCAAGCTGGCGCGTCTACCAATTCCGCCACCCGCGCGGCACGGGGCTTCTAACCGGTCAGCGCTGGCGTGCAAGGCGCGCCGTCGGCTTCGCGTGCGCGGCGTCCGTGGTTGAGGCGGCGCTGGCGCGACGCTGCGGGGTGGGCTCGGCGAGGAACCCGCGGATGAGGCGGACGAACCGGGCGGGGTGCTCGAGGTTGGGGGCGTGGCTGGCATCCTGCACGACCTCGACGCGGGCTTGCGGACCGATCGCCGCGGCGAGCCGATGGGCGAGGGGCAACGGGAACAGGGGGTCGCGGTCTCCCCAAAGGATCAACGTCGGCTGGGGGATGTCGTAGGCCCCGGGGTCGATCCGGGCGGCGCGCGCGAGCAGGGCGTCCAGCAAGCGGACTTTTTCTTCCCGGTGGGTTTGAAACATCCGCGAGAACACGTCGCGCGCCACGAAGGAGGGGACCGGGGGCGCGCGGAACCAAGCGAGCTTGACGAGGCGCTTCACGTCGCGTGCCGAGTTCGGCACGACGAGATCGGCGACCGACTCGAGGCTCAGGCGCTCCAGCATGTCGTGGTAGTCCCCAAGCGTGTAGGTGTGACCCGGAGAGTCGATGAGGATCAGCCGGCGGACGCGCCGCGACCAGCCCGCCGCCATCTCGAGTGCCACGAACCCGCCGTAAGAGATGCCGGCGACGTCGACCTCGTCCACGTCGAGGGCGTCGAGGAGCTCGATCATCGCGCGCGCTTGGTCGCGCGTGTCCCAGGCGCCGCGCGTACCTTCTGACCGTCCGAACCAAGCGAGGTCGGGCACGATCAGCGCGTGGTCCCGAGCGAGCGCCGATTGCGGAACCCAACCCCACAGGGCGTCGGCCCCAAACCCGTGCAGCAGCAGGAGCGGCCGGCCGCTGGGTTGTCCACCGCGCCAGACGTGCAGGTTCGCCGACGGGAGGACGAAACGCTCCGGCCGCAAGCCAGCGGCCTCAAACCGAAGCTCGAACAGGCGTTCTTGCAACGACACGAAGGACCAGCCACCGAGCGTGGTGGCGGCCAACAGTCCACGGCGAGCGAGGGCGGCGATCACGCCGTCGGCTAACCAGCGGGGGATCGGGCGGCGAATGTCGAAGCTGCGCGAAGGCTTACAGCCCCTCGACCTCGGCAGGCGCGGCGGGCACTTCGGGCGGCGCCTCCGGTCGGAGCAAGCCCTCAGGGCGCGCTTCGAGCAGCGTCGTCAACCCAGCCGACGGCACCTGGACGACGAACCCACCTTCGGTCTGGAGGAACCGCTTCCCGTCGACTTCGGCCCCGATGACCAGGCTCCCGCGGCGCTCGGTGTCGCCGTCCTTCTCGACCCAGCCGACGCGGAGCGGTGCCGCGTCGAAGCCCTGCTCGGGGCTGGGCGTGCGACCGATGACTTCGGAGAGCCGGAGGCTGCCGAGCTTGGTCGCGAGGTCGCGCACCTTGCTCGCGTCGACCTCCATGCCGGCCGGAAGGTCGGCGAGCGACCAGGCTTCGCCTTGCTTGGTCAGGGCGAATGCGCCGTTGGCGTTGGTCACTTCGAGCTGTGTGAGCTTGTCGGCGGCGACGGTGACGGCGTTGGTCGGGAACAGCGCCTTGGCGGTGTCCTTGAAGTCGAACTCGGTGAGCCCCTTGACCTGCCAGACGTCGTCGCCGCCTGCCTTGCGAAGCCAAACGGCCTTGCTGGCGGCCGAGGCGAGGAAGACGGTGATCGTCTCGTTTCCGGCGACGATCTCGACCTTCCGGCCGAACCCCGTGTCGCCCACGCGGAGCTTCTCGTGGCTGCTCGCCTGGGTCGCGACCGGCGCGCCCAACTCGGCCTTCCCGAGCGCGTCGATCATCGCAGAGACCTTCTCGGCAGAAGCCGGGTAGCCGTCCTGCGTCGAGATCACCCACCCTTCGCCTTGGCGGGCGACGGTCACCGGCGCGGCGCCCGGCGCGCCGCCTTGGACGGTGAGCTGCGTGATCGCCTCGGCGCCGCCGGCGATCAACGGGGTCTTGGCCACCTGCACGGTGCCCGAGGGCCACCACGTCGCCACCGCCAACGCGCCCTGCAGGGCAAGCGCGAGGCCGAGCATTTGGACGGTTTTCATGCGGTCCTCCGGGTCGACGGTTCGTCGAACAAGCTGGTGGTGTTGCCGCGGCTGCCGCGGACGACGAGGGAGACCCCGAGGAGCAGCGCGCCCGCGAGGCCGATCTGGAACCACGTCAGCGTGGTGCGCTCGTCCTCGGTCGTCGGGTCGAGGGTGCGCGCGAACCCGCCCGCGCTGCGGATCGTCAGCAGGTCGGTGTCTTCGGTCGAGGCGTCGATCAGGTTTTGGATCAACTGCAGGTTCCCGCGGTGGACCTCGCCGCCGGGTTGCTGCGCGAGCTGCAGGATCAGGTCGCCGACGAGCTCGCTGCTGCCGATGACGGCGAGGTGCGCGTCGGGCATCGAGGCGGTCACCGGGCGGACATCGCCGAGGTCGGTGGGCGGGCTCTGCCCTTGGATGCTGTAGAAGCTCGGGAAGGTTCCCTCGGCGACGACGCCGACCACGTCGGCCTTCTGCGCCCCCTGCGGACCGACCGGGCTCAAGTCGGTGCCGGCGTAGCGCCAACCGTTGGCGGAGGTCTTGAGGATCTCCTTGGTGGTCACGCCTTCGCGGGCGACGACGTCGAGCGCGCTCCCCCACGGCAGCGTCACGTTGACGATGCCGGCGACGGCGGGTTCGCCGCGGAGCATCGCGTCCTGACGGATGTCGGGGAAGAACGGGTACGGCGTCATCTCGATCAGCGGCACCGGGATGCCGGGGCGGCGGACGGGCCGCGGGAAGGTGGCGTTGCGCGCATCGAGCGCGAACCCGGCGTCAACCTTGACGCCCCAGGCCTCGAGCAGGTCGAGGAAGCGCTTGTCCTGGGGCACCGCGGAGATCCCTTCGCGGTCGACGTCGACGCGGTGGCTCCCGGCAAGCGCGATGACCTTGCCGCCGCGCATCAGGTACTGGTCGAGCGCGAACAGGGCGTGGTCGCTGAGCGTGCCGGGCTTGCCGACGACGACGACGTCGACCGTGGACGGCACCTCGCTCGCGTCGGCCTGGAGCGGCTCGACCTCGTACAGGTCACCGAGGAGCTGCTGGAGCCCGTTGTAGTCGGGGCGGCGCTGCGGCGGCTGGAACTGCGGCGGGATGTTCGGGTCGGACGGCGGGTTCTCGGGGATCTCGGTCAGCAGGCCGACGGTGGTGCGCTGTCCGGGGGCGAGCCGGCGCAACGCTGCCTCGAACGCTGCCTTCAAATCGGACGGTTCGACCTTGCCGCTCGGCGAGAGACGTTCGACCTTGTCGCCCATCGTGAGCACGATGTCGGCGAAGAAGACCTGCGTCTGGAACAGGTCGGCCGCGAGGGGCCGCAGCCCGTACTTGGTGTACAGCTCCTCCTGCTTGGCGGGGTCGCCGCCGGGGTCGACCTCAGCGTATCGGACCTTGTCCCCCGCGATCTTGACGATCTCGTTGGCGGCGTCGGC
>JBJONI010000182.1:0-4272 GCA_046051915.1 Pseudomonadota bacterium | reverse complement strand
GTGGCGCCTTCCGCGGTCTTCCAGCCCGTGCGCCCACCCCAAACGCCGCCCATCGTGACGGAGGCTGCCGCGCTGGGAGAGGCAAACAGAACGTCGCGCTCGAACTGAACGCCGGTCGGCGTGGTGCGCAGCGACCCGTCGGCGATCAGCTCTTCGCGCAGCGCGAGCCATCCCTTCTGCAGCGAGCCGCGGAGGGTCGCGTCACCCTTCGAGCCCGCGAGCACCACGAAGCCCTCATCCGTTTGGTGTCCCCGCGCGTCGGTGTGCCGTTTGGGGACCACCAGCCGCAGCTCGACGTGGGCGAGCGGACCGCTCGGCCCCACCGCGCTGTCGGCGGCGCGGCGCGCCAACGGCTGCAAAGCCGTGAAGCCGAGCGCAGCGAGCAGCAGGCGCGCCGGCCCGAGGAACTCCTCCATCGCGTCGCGATCGGCGCGCGGGAGCGACGGACGCGGCGGGGTGTTGCCGTTCACCAGCTTGGCGCGGTCGATCTCGCGCGCCAGCTCCACGATGCGCGACTCCAGGTACTTCACGTGGGCCTTGGTGAGGTTGGCGTCTTTGCTGGTGAACAGCGCGACTTGGTCCCAGAAGTCCTTCTTGCCGTCGGCGGCGTGCTGCTTGAGCCGGTCGAGCACGTGCTCGGCCTCGCCGATGTAGACGAGCGGCCGCGTCCCGTCGGGGTCGTCGCCGACGAGCAGGTAGACGCCAGGGCGCTGCGCCTCCTCCCAGTCCTTGAGCTCCGCGACGCGCGCCCGCGGACACACCACCGCCTGCCCCGTCCAATTCACAACCTCGGCGTGGCGGATGCCCGCCGCCGAGCCATCCGCGAGGTAGATCCGGATCGTCCGTCCGTGCGACATCAAGGCTTCCGATACGCGACCGCGGCGTGCTGGTCGACGGCGAGGGGGATGTCCTGCTGCCAGCCTTGCAGACCGAGGTGCTGGACGATGCGGCGGACTTTGCCGCGGAGCTCCCTGCGAAGCTCCGGCTTGTCTTGCCAGTACGTGGGCGCGGACGCATCCGAAGCGTACAAGGCGTCGATCTCGCCGGCGGCGCGCTGCAGCGGCGTCAGGTCGACCGACGCGCCGCCATAGCTCGCCGCGCCCGGCTCCGCGGCGACCGGCGGCGACGACGGCTCGCGGAAGTTCTGGAGGATCGCGGCGATGCCATAGGCGCGCGGGTTGAGGCCGCTCCCCTCGTGGGCCGCGTCCTCGTCGCGCAGGGCCTCGGCGACGCGCTGGGTCTCCTCCAACACCTTCGCCGCGTCGAGCAACCCGGCCGAGAACTGCTGGATCAGCTCCTTGATCCGGTCCGAGAACCGCTCGTAGCGGGCGGCGTTCTTCGCGCTCCGGTCCGACGTCTCCTTCTTGAGCTCGGTGAGCTTGCGCACCGCGGCGGTCTGCAGGTCGGCGGGGTCGGCGAAGTCCTGCCAGAACGCCGGGTCGCTCAGGCTGTGCAGCTTGCAGACGGTGTTGAGCGACGTGACCTCGAGGTGCTCGTCGAGCATCGCGCGCAGCTTGGTGCTGTATCGCTTCCAGTCGGTCTCCTCGACCTGCTCAAAACGCATCCGGCCGGGGCGCAACGTGACCCCGAGCCGCTTGAGATCGACCTGAAACGGGAGCACCCGCGGGTCGGGCGAGAGCGCGGTGTACGCGTGGAGGAACGCGTCGAGCTTGCCGCGGAAGACGTACCAAGCGTCCTCGGTCGCGATGTGGTCGAGCAGGTCCTTCCAGTCTTGCTTGGGGTCGGGGTTCACCGGCACCCCGGCCACGAGCGCCATCACCGCCTTGTGCGCCGCGCGGAGCTGGTCGTGCTGCACCTCGGTGTCGTGCATCGCCGCCTGCACGTCCTCCCGGTTGTACGACGCGAGCGCGTCGGCGAGCTTGTGGCTCACGCCGATGTAGTCGACGATCAACCCATGGTCCTTCTGCGCGCCGTAGCGCCGGTTGGTGCGCGCGATCGCTTGCAGCAGGTTGTGATCGGTCAGCGGGTTGTCGAGGTACAACGTCTGCTCAATCGGAGCATCGAAGCCCGTGAGCAGCTTGTTGCAGACGATCAAGAACGTCAGCGGGTGGTCGCGCTTGAGGAAGTTCGGCACCACCGTTCGCGAGACCTCGTCGGGGTCGATCTGGTGGGTGACGAGCTCGGGGTGCTGCTCGCTGTCGTGCTGGCCGGGGCTGTAGACGCACACGCTCATCGCGGTGGCCTTGGCCCGCGCCGAGGCCTCATCCAGCCGCTCCGACGCCATCAGCGAGCGCGTGATCACCCGGTCCAGCGCTTGTTTGTAGGCGACGCACGCCTCCCGATCGATCGCGCAGATCTGGGCTTTGAACCCGTCCGGCGCGACGTGCTTGCGGTAGTGCGCCCAGATGTCCAACGCGATGAGGTCGATGCGCGGACGGAACCGCGCGAGGTCGCCGCGGGTGACGCCACGGCGCTTGAGCTCGTCGACGACCTCCTGCGGCTCGTGCAGGAACCACTGGTCGAAGACGACGTCGATCTCCTTGTCGTGCAGGTGCCACTCGGTCTTGCGGCTCACGTAGTAGATCGGCACGGTGGCGCCGTCGTTCACGGCGTCTTGGATGCCGTACTTGTCGAGGTAGGTCTCGCCCTTGGCGCCGAAGTTCGTGAACGTGTCCTTGTCGCCCTTCTTGACGGGCGTCCCGGTGAACCCGAAGCGCACGGCGTTGGGCAGCACCGCCCGCAGGAACGCCCCGAGGTCCTTCTCCTGGGTGCGGTGGGCCTCGTCGACCAGCACGATCCAGTTCTCGGAGTCGGCGACCGCGAGATCGCGGAGCGCGTCGGTGCGGTGCTTGTGCACGCTGGAGCGAAGGCGTGGATCGTCGACCTGGAACTTGAAGATCGTGGAGAGGACGGTGCGGCCCGACACCCCGTCGCGCACAAGGTCGCGGAGCTTGGCGATGCTCGTCGCCGCCTCCGGGTTGGGCAGCCCGCAGGCCTCGAACGTCGCGGCGATCTGGTTGTGCAGGTCGACGCGGTCGGTGATGACGAGCAGGTTGGGGTTCTGCAGGCGCGGCGAGGTGATGCCTCGGTGGAACTTGAGCTTGAGCGCGGCGAACACCATCGTGAGGCTCTTACCCGAGCCCTGCGTGTGCCAGATCAGCCCCGCGCGGTGCTGCCCCTGCACCACGCGCTCGACCATCTTGTTGACGGCGCGGAGCTGCTGGTAGCGGCAGATCTTCTTGACCGTCTTGCCCTCGCGCGTCTCGAAGACGACGTAGTGGGCGAGCAGATCAAGGAGCCGCGACGGCTCGAGCAGCGCGTAGAGGCCCTTCTCGGTCTCGTCGGTGAAGTCGGCGGCGGCCTTCGGCCACGGATCCCGCCACCGCGCCCAGTGCTCCGACGGCGAGCCCGTGGCCCCGTACATCAGCGTGAGGTCGTTCGTCGCGATGTTGAACAGGTTGCTGTGGAACAGACGCGGCACCTCCTTCTCGGCGGAGCGCACCTGGTCGATGGCGTCGAACGCGTTCTGGCTCCGGCTGGTGAGGCTCTTGGCCTCGATCACCACCAGCGGGATGCCGTTGACGTAGATCACCACGTCGGGCTTGCGGACCACGGCCCCCTGCACGCGGAGCTGCCGGGTCACGGCGAAGTCGTTGTTGGCGAGGTTGTCGAAGTCGATCAGCCGCAGCGTGCGGTGCGTGGCTTCCCCGGGGAGCTTGCGCGAGTACTGCCCGCGCAGCACGTCGAGCCACCGCTGGTTGTCGGTCAAACCCGCGAGCTCGTGGAACGCCGCCTCCGCGTCGGCCACGCCGATGCCGTTGATGCGGACGAGCGCGTCCACCAGCAGCGGCCGGAACAGGACTTCGTTCTCCATGGCCCGCAGCGTGGGGTGCGTCTCGGGCGGGATCAGGCGGTAGCCGTACCGGTCGGTGAGGGCGTCGACCAGCGGCTTCTCGACGAGGGTGTACTCGTTGGCGTGCGTCATGGGGTGACGCGCACCTTGCCGGTGAGGAGGTCGGTGAGGAGGCCGGATTTGATCGCCAGATATTGTCCGATGGTGGCGTTCATCGTTGAAATCTCAGCGTCGTGCGCATCCATGATCGTCGCGATCTTCAGCTGCTCTTCAACCGGTGGGAGAAGGATTTGTAGGGACTCAAACGCAGGCATGTAGACCGTCTGATGTGTGCTGCCGCCGCTCAAAGCAGACCAAACATGCTGCATGTACCGAAATAGATGTAGCAAATATCTGTTGTGGAGGAGTGGGCCGCACACATAGCAGGCGAAGTCCTGGCTGGTCGCCATCGTCGTTCC
>JBJONI010000181.1:0-4730 GCA_046051915.1 Pseudomonadota bacterium | reverse complement strand
CGTGCTGACCAGCCGGGACCCGACGGCCCCGCTCGCCGGTGCCGTCTGGTTGGGCGACCGTGTGACGCCGGTGCAACCCGGGGACGCCGTGCCCGTGCTTCCTCATCGGTTTCTCTGCCGCCACTGTGGCCGTCGTTACGCCACCGAACCCGCCTGGAACCCCTGAAGGCCGACGTCTTCCAAAGCCGTGGATCCAGCGTCACGGCCTGCACGCCCTTGTTGCGGCCCGCGGATCCGAAGGCCTTGTCCCTTGTCGGAAGCCCGCTGCGACGGTACAGCCTTCCGCCCAACCCGGGGGGCGGCATGCGCGCGGTCTTGCTGCTGGAAGATGGACGTCGGTTCGATGGCATCGGCTTTGGCGCCGTGGCCACCCGCGTCGGTGAGGCGGTGTTCAACACGGCGATGTCCGGCTACCAAGAGGTCCTGACGGATCCGTCGTACGCCGAACAAGTCGTCTGCATGACGGCACCGATGATCGGCAACACCGGCGTGAACCACGTCGACCGAGAGTCGGAGCGGATCTGGCCATCCGGGTTCATCATCCGGGAGCTGTCGCCACGTCCGAGCAACTTCCGCTCCGAGGGCTCGTTGCATGACGAGCTCGCGCGCTACGGCGTCCCGGGGCTCGCCGGTATCGACACGCGCGCCCTCACCCAACACCTGCGAACCCACGGTGCGCAACGGTGCGTGGTGTCGACCACGACGTTCGAGACCGAGGCGCTCGCGGCGCACATTCAGTCTTGGCCGGGCATGGCGGGGCGGGCGCTGGCTGCCGAGGTCGGCTGCAAGGCCCGGTACGTCTTCCACGACCCACCCCACCCCACCTGGCGGGTCGCGCTCCTCGATGGCGGCGCGAAGGGCAACATCCTGCACCTTCTCGCAGAAACCGGGGCGTACGTGCGCGTGCACCCGATCGACGACGCGGCCGAAGCGATCGCGGAGGGCGTCGACGCCGTGTTTGTGAGCAACGGCCCCGGCGATCCGGCCGCGCTCCCCACGACCATCGCGAACCTGCGCGCCCTCCTCGGCAAGAAGCCGATGGTGGGGATCTGCCTCGGCCACCAACTCCTCGCGCTAGCAGCCGGCGCAAGCACCTACAAGTTGAAGTTTGGGCACCGCGGCGCCAACCAGCCCGTGCGCGACGAGCGCACCGGGAAGGTCGAAATCACGAGCCAGAACCATGGGTTTGCCGTCGACCGGTCGACGCTTGAAGCGATCGGCGGCGAGGTCACGCATACCCACCTCAACGACGGGACGGTGTCGGGGTTCTGGCATCGCGGCCTCCGGCTGTTCGCTGTGCAGTACCACCCCGAGAGCAACCCGGGACCGCACGACAGCCGCCATCTGTTCCAGCAGTACCGTGACTTCGCCTTGGGGGTGCTCGGATGAGCCTCGTGACCTTGCCGATGGGGGCCACGATCCTCGTGCTGGGCAGCGGACCGATCATCATCGGCCAAGCCTGTGAATTCGACTACTCCGGCACGCAGGCGTGCCGTTCGCTCCGCGCACGTGGCTTCCGCGTGGTGTTGCTGAACAGCAACCCGGCGACGATCATGACGGACGAGGACACCGCCGACGCCACGTACGTCGAGCCGTTGACGGTCGCCGCGGCCGAGGCCGTGATCGCCGCCGAACGCCCCCACGCCGTACTCAGCACCGTCGGCGGGCAGACGGGTCTGAACCTCGCGATGGACCTCGCCGCCGCAGGGGTCCTCGACAAGTACGACGTGCAACTCATCGGCGCGACCCCCGAAGTGATCCACGTGGCGGAGGATCGGGACGCGTTCCGCCTCGCGATGGAGGAGATCGGTGTGCCCGTGGCACGTGGCGGCATCGCAGAATCGGTGGAGCAAGCGGTGGCGATCGCCGAGGGTTTTGGGTTGCCCGCGATCGTCCGGGCGTCGTTCACCTTGGGCGGCCTTGGCTCCGGATTCGCCCGAACGATGGACGAACTCAGGGAGATCGTTCAGGACGGCATCCAGCTTTCGCCGGTCGGGCGCGTGCTTGTCGAGCAGAGCTTGCTCGGTTGGAAGGAATACGAGCTCGAGGTGATGCGCGACGGCGCAGACAACGCGATCATCGTGTGCAACATCGAGAACTTTGATCCGATGGGTGTCCACACCGGCGACTCGATCACCGTCGCGCCCTCGATGACGCTCACCGACCGGGAGTACCAAAACCTGCGCGACCTTGCGCTGCGCGCGATCCGACGCGTTGGCGTCGAGACGGGTGGCGCCAACGTACAGTTCGCGGTGAATCCGGCGAACGGCGACGTCATCGTCATCGAAATCAACCCCCGGGTCAGCCGCAGCTCGGCGCTCGCGAGCAAGGCCACCGGGTTTCCGATCGCCAAGATCGCGGCCCAGCTCGCTGCCGGGAGCACGCTCGACGCGATCCAGAACGACATCACGCGGGTGACGCCGGCGTGCTTCGAGCCGACGCTCGACTACGTGATCGTCAAGATCCCACGTTGGAACTTTGAAAAGTTCGGGCCGAAGATCGACGTCCGACTCGGCTCCGCGATGCGTGCCGTCGGTGAGGTCATGGGCGTCGGACGCACGTTCTGTGAGGCGCTGCTCAAGGCGATCGACAGCCTGGAAGGTGGCTGGCCCGACACGACAGGCTGGTCGGAAGCCAAGGTTCGCAGCCTGCTGGAGACGCCCACCGCAGAGCGGCTTCCGGCTGTCTTCGAGGCGATTCGGCGAGGCTGGACGGTCGAGCGGATCCACGCCGTGAACTGGATCGACCCTTGGTTCCTCGACCAGATCGCGCGCATCGTCGAAGTCGAACGCGACCTGCGCGGACTACGGGTCGAAGACGTCGGCGAAGCCCAGCTTCGTCACGCCAAGGAGCTCGGCTTTTCGGACGCCCGCATCGGGGCGCTCACGTGCAGCCCCAGCAGCGCGGTGCTCGCACGACGCGACGCGTTTGGGATCGAGCGCGTCTACCGACGCATCGACACGTGCGCCGCGGAGTTCGCCAGCCACACGCCGTACCTCTACTCGTCGTTCGAACACGAGGACGAGGCCGGCGACGACCCGCGCGAGCGGGTGATCATCCTCGGCAACGGTCCCAACCGCATCGGCCAAGGCCTCGAATTCGACTACTGTTGCGTGCACGCCGCGTGGGCGGTCCGTGAGGCGGGCTTCTGCTCGGTGATGGTGAACTGCAACCCCGAGACGGTGAGCACCGACTACGACACCTCCGACAAGCTCTACTTCGAGCCTTGCACCGAGGAGCACGTCCGCAGCATCACCCGGCGTGAAGCCCCCAAGGGCGTGGTGTTGCAGTTCGGGGGACAGACGCCGCTGAAGATGGCCCACGCGATCGACGCGCCCGTGCTCGGCACGTCGCCGGACGCGATCGACATCGCCGAGGACCGGGAGCGCTTCGCGGCCATGCTCTCGCGGCTGCGAATCCGCCAACCTGAGGGCGCTGTCGCGCGCGACGCTGGCGAGGCGCGCATGGTCGCCCGGCGGCTCGGCTACCCTCTGCTGGTTCGCCCGTCCTACGTGCTCGGCGGCCGCAGCATGAACATCTGCTACGACGACCATGACCTCGACCTCGCGTTGGCCGAGGCGGTCGACACCGCGTCGGACAAGCCGATCCTCCTCGATCGTTTCCTCGACGGAGCGATCGAGTACGACGTCGACGCGCTGTGCGATGGCACCGACGTGTACATCGCGGGGATCATCGAACACGTGGAGGAGGCTGGGGTCCACTCGGGCGACTCGTTCGGGTTCCTACCCCCGCGCCTGCTCTCCGAGGACGACCGCGAGCGCCTCGTTCAGATCACCACGGCGGTGGCGCTCGATCTCGGCGTGGTCGGCTGCATCAACATTCAGTTCACGATCCATGAAGGGCACGTCTACGTCATCGAGGTCAACCCGCGCGCGAGCCGCACGGTCCCCTTCATCGCCAAAACGACGGGAGTTCCTGTCGCGAAGCTCGCGACGCGCCTTGCGCTCGGCGACACGCTCGCCCAACAACAGCCGCGCGCGGCCGTGCGCCCTGGGTTGTGGTTCGTCAAGGGTCCGGTGTTCCCGTGGCGAAAGCTGCCAGGCAGCAGCGGCATCCTCGGGCCAGAGATGAAGTCGACCGGCGAGGTCATGGGGGTCGGGACGACGCCCGGCGAGGCGTATGCCAAGGCCTCGATCGCGGCCGGGCAGCCGTTGCCCAAGGGGGGCCGGGTGTTGATGTCCGCCCGAAACCGGAACAAGCCGGCCCTCGCCGCGATCGCCCGCGATCTCGCGGCCCTCGGCTTTGAGCTCGCGGGGACGGAAGGCACGGCGCGGTACCTGCGCGATCAGGGCTTGGAGTGTTGGACGGTGCCGCGGGTCGAGGGCCCGGAGGGCGGGATGGTCCAATGGATCCTCGACGGACGGGTCCAGCTCGTTCTCAACATGCCGCGCGGCCGTGCGAACCGCGAGGATGAAGGTCGCATGCGGATCGCCGGCCTCCAGCATGGCGTCCCGGTGTTGACCGGTCTGGCGTCGGCCGCGCTCGCGGTCGAAGCGATCGCTTGGCTTCAGAAGGACGAGATGCCCGTCCGCGCCTTGCAGACCATGCCGCGCGGCACGTGGGACGCCACCGCCGCTCTGTAGGTCACGGCGGCGCGGTCGTGCCGATCAGGGCCGCCGCGGCCGCGCGCACACCGGGGTCGTCGTCGTTCGCCGCCGCCGTGGCCGCGGCGCGAACCTCCGCCGCGTCACGGTGCGACGCCAACGCGC
>JBJONI010000180.1:0-5838 GCA_046051915.1 Pseudomonadota bacterium | reverse complement strand
AGGGACGACCTGACCGGGCGCCCAACCCTCGGCCACCAACCCAGCCGGCGGCGTAGCGAGCGGCCAGCCGTTCGTCGGCGCCTGCCACGCGGACGTCGCGGAGTCGCCACCGCCAGAGGTGTCCGCCGTGTCGATCGGTGTGTACAGCCGAGGCGCGCACGCCGACGCGAGCATCGCCCCACCGAACCACCCCGCCACAGACGCGCGCATGACACCTCCCCCGTGCCAGCATACCCTGCGCCCTCGCCCGCATGCGAGGCAACGGAGTCCGAGATGACGGAACGTCTCCACCGCGACGCGCTCCTTGAGACCTACCACCGCTACGGCTGCGCCGAGGATCAGTGGCGGGTGGGCGCGGAGTTGGAGCGCCACCTCCTCGGGCCCGCCGGCCAGCCGATGGTGTACGAAGGGCCCAGAGGCATCGCTTGGCTGCTCCAAGCGCTGACCACGCGAGGCTGGACGCCGAAGTACGAGGGCGACAACCTGATCGCGCTCGCGCGCGACGGTGCGACCGTGACCCTCGAGCCCGGCGCCCAGTTCGAGCTTTCCGGCAAGCCGCACCACAGCCTCCTTGCGTTGCGGGAAGAGGCGGCCGCGTTTGCCCGCGAGGTCGACGAGATCCTCGCCGAGACCGACGTCCGACAGGTCGCCCTTGGGTACACGCCGTTCGCCGACGTCGACGCGATCCCCTGGGTGCCGAAGGGACGCTACGCGGTGATGCGCGCGCACATGCAGCAGGCGGGAACGCTGGGCCATCACATGATGAAGGGCACCGCCGCGACACAAGCGTCGTTCGACTTCTCGAACGAAGCGGACGCTGCCCGGAAGGTCCAAGCGGCGATGCGACTCGCCCCGATCGTCACCGCGACGTTCGCGAACGCGCCGTTGACGCTCGGAAAGCCCAACGGCTGGCAGTCGTTCCGCGCCTACATCTGGACGCAGACGGATCCCGCCCGCTGCGGGTTCCCCGAAGCCGCCACGGCGTTCACGTTCGAGCGGTGGGTCGACTACCTGTTGGACGTCCCGATGATGTTCGTCCACCAAGACGGCCAATGGCGCGCCGCCCGCGGACAGACCTTCCGCCAGTGGATGACGTCAGGCGACGAGGCGGGACGGTTCCCCACCTGGGCCGACTGGGACCTTCACCAGACAGCCGTATTCCCGGAAGTCCGGGTGAAACACCTCATCGAGATGCGGATGGCCGACTGCGTCGGCACCGACGAGGTCGCGGCGTTCTCGGCGCTGTGGAAGGGGCTGCTGTACGGCGCCTCGCACGACGCCCTCGAGACGCTCTGCACGACGTTCACCGCGGAGGGCTCCTCCCAGGAGCGCTTCCTCACCGCGGCGCGAGACGGCTTGCGTGGACGGGCCTCAGGACGCACGCTCGCCGCTTGGGCCGATGAGGCGTTCGATCTCGCGCGCGTGGGGCTCGCACGGATCGCTCCGGAAGAAGGGCCGTTGCTCGACGCCGTCTGGGCACGCGTCCAGCGCGCCGAGACGCCCGCCGACCAACTCCTGGCATGCTTTGCGCGCGACCCGTCGGTGGCCTCGATTCGCGCGTTCGCCCACCCGAGCGGTTCGCAGGCCTAGCCCTCGCGTCTCCCCGTCCCCCGCACGCGCATTGTCACAGAAGCCAAAACGCAGGCGCGATACAACATGCTGTCACCTCCTCGTTTCCTAGGAGACCGTGTGTTGTCACCGTCGTTCGCCGCGCCCAGCGACGTTGCGCCGCTGCTGCCGGCCGCTCGCCGGCTCGAAGTTGCCGTCGCCACGCTGCGTGAGTTGCGTGCCACCTTGGCGTCGGGTCCATGGGAGCGCCGCCGGAAGCGCGTTCGACGTCAAACGCGTCGCTTGATCGAGGCGATCGATGAGGCACAGCGCAGGATGCTCTCGCCCGATGCGCCGCTCGCCAGCGTCGTGACCGCGCACGTGCTCGCCGAGCTCGAGACGGTGGAGACGTTCGTCCAACCCTGGCTCACCACGACGCCGTCTCGCGACGATCTGCAGGCGCTCCGCAAGGACCTCAAGCGCGTGCGCAAACGCCTCGTCGCCGCCCTCGACGTCGTGCCGGCAGACTACGAGGCGAACCAGCCGTCCTGACGACGCTTCTCGTAGAGAAGGATCGCTGCAGCGACGCTGACGTTGAGGGACTCCAACCCGCCCGCGAGCGGGATGCTGACCACTTCGTCGCACTTGCGCGCGAGCGTCGGGCTGAGACCCTTTCCTTCTCCCCCCATCACGAACGCGACGGGACCGCTGAGCCTCGCTTGGTGCATGGGTGTGCCGCCCGCATCGGCGCCGAGGATGCGGACACCGGCGTCGGACAGCGGCTTCAACGCCGCCGACAGACCCTCGCGCACCACCGGCACTTCCTCGGCGGCGCCCATGCTCACGCGTTGCACGACGGGCCCGAGACCCGCGCCGCGGCGGGTTGGCAGGATCAACCCATGCACGCCGAAGCCAAGGCAACTGCGAAGGATCGCCCCAAGGTTGTGCTCGTAGTTGACCTCGTCGGCGAGCACGAACAGCGGCGCGTAGGGGGTTTGGAAGGCCGCGTCCAAGACCTCGCGTGTCGTCCAATCGGGCAGAGCATCGGCTTCTGCGATCACCCCTTGGTGAACGCGACCCTCGGCGATGCGATCGAGGACGTGTCGCTCGACCCGGTCGACGCGGGCACCCGCCTTGGACGCGAGCTCGCAGATCTCGGCGATTTTGGGGTCCGGCCGTGCGCCCACGTCGATCCGGACGACGTGCACGCGGCGACGGGCACGCCGAAACACCTCGATCACCGGGTTGCGCCCCTCGAGCTGTTCCCGCATCAGAGAAGCCGCGCGGCGAGCTCGGCGAGCGGCGACCGCTCGCCCTTCCGCAACGTCACGTGACCCGCGATCCCGTCCGACTTGAAGCGCTCCACGACGTACGTCAGGCCGTTGGAGAGCTCATCGACGTAGGGGTTGTCGATCTGCTGCGGGTCGCCGGTCAGCACGATCTTCGTCCCCTCGCCTGCGCGCGTGAGGACGGTCTTGACCTCATGCGGGGTGAGGTTCTGGGCTTCGTCGATGATCAGGAACTGCTGCGGGATCGATCGCCCACGAATGTAGGTCAAGGCTTCGACCTCGATGATCTTGCTGTCGAGGAGGTACTGGTACTCGGGCTCGTGGGTGCGACGCGTCTTCGGCCGACTCGAGAGCAAGAACTCGAGGTTGTCGAAGATCGGCTTCATCCAAGGGTTGAGCTTCTCGTTGAGATCGCCTGGAAGAAAGCCGATGTCGCGGCCAAGCGGGAACACGGGCCGGCTCACGAGGAGCTTGCGGTACCGCTGCTGGTCCGCGACTTGCTTCAGGCCACACGCCATCGCCATCAACGTCTTGCCGGTGCCCGCCATCCCATGCAGCGTGACGAGCTGCACCTCAGGATCGAGCAGCAGGTCCATGGCAAACCACTGCTCCTTGTTGCGCGCGGTGACGCCCCACGACCCCTCGCGGTGCGCGGCGACCGGCCGCAGCGTCAGGCCATCGGGCCGAACGCGCGCCATCGCGGGCCGCACCTCGTCGCCGAGGGACTTGAGGACCACAAACGCATTGGGTGGAATCGGACCCGTGTCGTCGAGCCCAACGTCGCTGCCCGCCGCGACGGCCTGCACGACCTCGAGCGGCACGTAGCGCTCGACAACGCCGGTCCACGCCTCGTCGACGTCGAGGTGGGCATTCTCGTAGTCCTCGGCCAGCACCCCGAGCGCGTCGGCCTTGAGCCGCATGTTGGTGTCGCGCGTGACGAGGACGACCGTCTCTCCGTGCTGTTGGGTGAGCCGGACCGCCGTCTGCAGGATGCGGTTGTCGTTGCTGTCGACGCCCCAGGTGATCCGAAGCAAGTCCGCATCGCCGTCGGCGTAATCGACGCGCAACGACCCGCCGCCGGGGAGCGCGACACCGTCCCGCAGCGACCCCTGATCGCGAAGCGCGTCGAGACGACGGCTCGTCGAGCGCGCGTTGCGGCCGGTCTCGTTGACGTCCTTCTTGAAGCGATCGATCTCCTCGATGACCGTCATCGGGATCACGATCTCGTGTTCCTCAAAGACGTCCAAGGCCCGAGGATCGTACAAGAACACGTTCGTGTCGAGGATGTACTTCCGCTTTTGGTGGCCCACGCGCCCTCCCAAGGTTCGGGTCATCGGGCTTACGGCGTCTCGCCGCCAGGTTCGGCGTTCAAGCCCATCAAGCGGTCCCGTTCCTCGCGACGCTTCTCAGAATCGGAGATGAACTGCTCGGGGATGCCCTCGTACTCGTCGGCGTCGGCGGCCTCCGGCAACGAGATCAGGCTCGCCAACCATGGCTTCCAACGCTCCGTCACCAGAATCATCGGCGTCGCGACGTAGATCGTCGAGTACGTGCCAAGGATGACACCGAGCGAGATCGCGAAGACGAAGTCCGCGATCACATCGGTTCCAAGAACCAAGAACGCCATCGTCGCAACAAACGTGGTGCCCGCCGTGGCGATCGTGCGCGTGAGCGTCTCGTTGATCGACTGGTTGACGAGCTCGGTGAGGTCGCTGCGGCTGTAGCGCGTTCGGTTCTCTCGGATGCGGTCGTAGATCACGATCGTGTCGTTGAGCGAGTAGCCCAAGATGGTGAGCAACGCGCCGATCAACGTGAGGTTGAACTCCTTGCCCAACAGCACGAACAAGCCCGCGGTGAAGCTCACGTCGTGGATCAACGCGAGCACCGCTCCTGGGGCGTAGGCGAGATCGAAGCGGAAGGCGACGTACACAAGGATCAAGCCCAACGTCGCGAAGATGCTGATCAACCCTTGGGTACGGAGCGAGGCCCCGACCTTGGGACCCACCGAGTCGACGCTGAGGACCTCGAAGCTGCGTTCCCCCATCGCCTTGGCGAGGATGCCCTTGACCTGACTCGCGAGGCCTGGGAGCTTCACGACGAGCTGACGGTCCTCGCGGCCGACGTCCACCTTGACGCCGTCGATGCCGGCGAGCGCTTCGCGAACCGAGACCGCCTGCGCGAGCGCGGCGGCGCCGCCCGACGTGCCGCCCGCTGCGTCCGCCGGCACCTTGTACGAGAGCAAGAAGCGAGCACCGACCTCGGCGTTGAAGTCGAGCGCCTCGATGTAGTCGGTGCCCAGCGCCGCCTCGATCCGACCGCGAACGTCGGCCTCCGCCTCGGCGCGACCGAAAGCGGGGTCCTGGATGCGGACCTTGAACTCGGGCCGATCGCCGCCCGACGCCGAGACTTCGGTGACGGAGTCGCTCGGGATCCCGACGTCGTCGAGCGTGTTGCGAAGGTCGCCGATGTCGATCGCATCGTCGAATCGGAGCACGACCTCGGTGCCGCCCGTGAAATCGATGCCCCACTTCGGGCCGATGCCCAACCCGAGGACGTCGCCGAGCACGAGCACCCAGCTCACCAGCACCGCGACCATCGAGAAGATTCCAACCGGCTTCGCGTACTTGACGAACTCGAAGCGAAGCGATCCGATCCAGTCTTTCAATGCGTCCATGGCTGACCTCAGATGCGGAGCTTCGCGTCGGACTGACGCGTGAGCATTTCGAGGAGGGCGCGCGTGACGTACACCCCGGTGATGAGCGTGGTGACGATACCGACGAGCAGCGTCACGGCGAATCCCTTGATCGGGCCGGTGCCGTAGCTGTACAGCACGATGCCCGCGACGGCCGTCGTCAGGTTGCCGTCGAGGACCGCGACCGCGCCCTTGTCGAACCCGGTATCGACCGCCTTGCGCGCGCTGACGCCGAGCGCCAGCTCCTCGCGGATGCGCTCGTACACGATGATGTTCGCGTCGACCGCCATGCCCACCGTCAACGCGAGG
>JBJONI010000179.1:0-8112 GCA_046051915.1 Pseudomonadota bacterium | reverse complement strand
AAGGTCAAGCTGATCTTACCGACTTGGTCGGCGAGCGCCTGCGCAGCGGCGAGCTGCTTGCGGCGGATGGCCTCGGCCATACGCTTCTGATGCTCAAGGACGCGGACGCTGCCCTCGTTGGCCGGGATGGCGAAGCCGTTCGGGATGAGGAAGTTGCGGCCGTAGCCCGCGCGGACCTTCACAACCGAACCGGCGTCGCCCAGGTTTTGGACTTCCTTCTGCAGGATGACGAGCATGGTGATCTCCCTGGTGCTTTGCTTGGTGCCGGATCAGTCGAGCGCGCCGAGGTCGGCCATCTCGTAGTCGTCGTCCTCGGGCTCCTCCTCCTCGACCTCGATCCGGCGACGGATCTCGGCTTGGGCCCGGCCCGACTCCTCGGCAGCCGCGATGTGCGCGGGGACATCGAGGACGTCCTCGATCTTGACGGTGAGGAACCGGAGAAGCCGGTCATCGAGGCGCATCCGGCGCTCGATCTCGAGGATCGACGCGGCGGGGGTCACGACGACGAGCATCAAGTAGCGGCCGCGGACGTTCTTCTTGAGGGGGTAAGCGAGCTTGCGGCTGCCCCAGTCCTCGCGGAGGAGGACGTGACCACCGAGCTCGGTCACGGCGTCGGTGATGCGGGTGAGCGCAGACATGGTCTCGGTCTCGTCGACATCGGGGCGAACGATGAAGACGATCTCGTACTCGTTGAACAAGGGACCTCCAATCTGGACCGTACCGCGCTCAGGACGCGGTGGACGGGCCCCCGCTACGCGGGAGCTGGATACGGGATGGGGCGGCCGAAGCCGCGCGACGGGGCGCCCCCACCTGCTGTTGGGCGCGTTGCACCCCTTCGGTGAGGACGGTTTGGACAAGGTTGGCCGCGTCATCGACGAGGTCGACGACCTGGGGCGCTTCTTCGGCGGACCAGCGCGCGAGGACGAAGTCGGCGACGTCCCACCCGGCGGGCGGGCGGCCGATGCCGACGCGGACGCGGACAAAGTCCGCACCCATGCGGGCGATCAAATCGCGGAGTCCGTTGTGCCCTGCGTGGCCGCCCCCCACCTTCACCCGGACCTCCCCAAAGGGAAGATCGAGCTCATCGTGGACGACGACGACGCGCGCGAGGTCAACTTTGAAGAAGTCGCGAAGCTGCTGGGTAGGACCCCCAGACAGGTTCATGAACGACTGCGGCTTGGCGAACACGATGGGTTGCCCACCGAGCTGCGCCTTGCCGATCTTCGCCCCGCATTGGTCGCGGTCGATCGACGTCCCCGCGCGGCGCGCCAGCACGTCGGCGACGAGGAACCCAGCGTTGTGCCGGGTGTCCGCGTAGCGCGTGCCAGGGTTGCCGAGGCCGACGATCAGGTGCATGCGGGGCGACCGATCACTTCTTCTTGCCGACGCAGCGGACGACGGGGAAGTCCTGGTCGAACGCGATCTGGCCGCCCTCGACGGCGATCGCGCTGACCTTGACGATGTCGCCGATGTTGAGCGGCGTGATGTCGACCTCGACGTAGTCGGGGATCGCGTTCGGGTCGCAGGTGACCCACAGATCGCGACGGACGATATCGATGCGACCACCGAGCGAAGCGCCGGCGTGCTTACCGACCGGCTTGACGGGGACGAGCACCTTGACAGGCGCGCCCTCGACGACGCGGTAGAAGTCGACGTGCAGGACCTCGCGCGACACCGGGTGGCGCTGCGCCTCGCGCACGAGCGCCGCCACCGTCTCGTCGCCGAGATCGAGGTTGATGCGCGTGTTGCGGTTCTGGGTCTTGCGGAAGACCTCAAGGAGCGGCTTCGGGTCGAGGGCGATCGCGGTGGCCTCGGTGCCCTGACCGTAGACGATGGCCGGGATGTGGCCGGCAGCGCGCAGCTTGCGGGCGGCGCCCTTGCCCGAGTCGTCGCGGCGCGTGGCGGCGATCGTCGCAGCGTTGGAGCTCATAGGGACCTCTCGTGGTGAACCTGAGACGTGCGGGTTCGAACTGCCCTTCACACCGACCAGGGACCACGGGACACGGAAACGCGTACCGCGAGGAGACGGCAGCAAGCTGCCATCAGCCATCCCCTGGACGAAGGGTCGCAGGCGCGACCGGGACAGCGAACCCCTCCCGAAAGCGGGAGAAGGCCCGCCCTTCTATCGGGTCATCACGGCTTCGTCAAACGGCGAGGCGTGAAGCGGCACGCCACGTTCGTCCCCGCTCAGGCGCCGTCCTCGAGGAACAGGCGACGGATCGAATCGTTCTGATGGATCGCGCGGATCGCGCGCGCGAACAGCGGCGCCACCGAGATGACTTGAATCTTGCTGCAGGCAGCGGCCGCCTCGCCGAGCGGGATGGTGTCCGTCACCAGCACCCGCTCGAACACCGAGGCTTCGATCCGTGACACCGCGGGGCCGCTGAGCACAGGATGCGTGGCCGCCGCGAGCACCCGGGCCGCGTGGTGGGCGCGAACGGCCTCGCCCCCCTTCGCGAGGGTGCCGGCCGTGTCGATCATGTCGTCGACGATGCAGGCATGGCGCCCGTCCACCTCGCCGATCAGGTGCATGACCTCCGACTCGTTGGGCTTGCTCCTTCGCTTGTCGATGACCGCAAGGGTCGCACCGAGGTGGGCGGCGTAGCTGCGAGCGCGCTCCACACCGCCGGCGTCCGGCGACACAATGACCGACTCGGTCCCGCCCAGCGCCCGGCCCATCTCCTCCAACAGGAGCGGTTGCGCATGCAGATTGTCGACAGGGATGCGGAAGAACCCTTGGATCTGACCGGCATGGAGATCCATCGTCAGCACGCGATCGACCCCCGAGGCTTCGAGCAGGTCGGCGACGAGCCGCGCCGTGATCGGGGCCCGAGACTGCACCTTACGGTCCTGTCGCGCGTAGCCAAAGTACGGAATCACGGCGGTGATCCGGCCGGCCGAAGCGCGACGACACGCGTCGGCCATGATCAGCAGCTCCATCAGGTGATCATTGCTCGGCGCGCACGTGCTCTGGATCAGAAAGACGTCCCGGCCACGGACGTTTTCGTGGATCTCTACGCGCGTCTCCCCGTCGGAGAACCGCCCGACGTTCGCGCTGGCGATGCGCGTGCCGAGCGCGTTCGCGATCCCCTCCGCCAACGCGCGATTGCTCGACCCCGAGAGCAACGTCATCTCGCCGACCATGTCCCGCCCCCTGCGTGCCCGCGTCGTAGCACAAGCGTCACGGCAACGGGAAGCGGGATGCCCCGCTTCGCGGGATCAGTCCGCGTTCGCCCGCTTCCACGCAGGGCGCTGCTGCAACTTGCTGCCCCACGCGACGAGCGCCGGGAACTCGTCGACCAGACCCATCGAGCGCGCCCACAGCACGTTGGACGCGACGACGATGTCAGCGGCCGAGAAGCCAGAGGGCAGCAGGGCATCACGGCCGTCGAGCGACGCCTGCAAATAGCCCAGGGCCGTCCTGGTCTTTCCCTTGGCGTCCTCCGCGACCGCGACCGAGCGGCGATCCTCAGGCCACCAACGCGTATGCAGGGCGTAAGCGTGGATCGGGGCTTCGAGGGTGGCGAGCGACCAAGCGAACCACGAGAGGTAGGCGGCGCGCTCTGGCGATCCGAGAGGCGGCGCGATGCCCGGTGCGAGCTCGGCGATCCACTGGACCTGCGCAGAGGACTCGAGCATCGGCGCCCCGTCGATGACGAGCGTCGGAACGGTCCCGAACGGGTTGACCGCGAGGTAGCGCTCCTGTCGGTGCTCCCCTTCCTTCATGTCCACGCGTTCCAGCGTGTAGGGCAGCTCGAGCTCTTCGAGCGCCCAACGAGGACGGTTCGCCCGGGTGTACCTCGCGTACCACAACACCAACGCCGGGGCGCTCACCGGAGCCCCCGATCACCGCACAGCCGCGCCTCGACGTGGGTGACGAACTCGTGGTGCACGTTGTCGGCGGTCGGTTGCAGGTCCGCAAAGCACCGGGAGAGGTTGTGCATGGCGTTGAGGCGATCCGACTGGTCGCGATCGCGCCCCTCGGCGGCGTCCAGGCGTGTCGAGAGGCGCTCCATCAACGCCTCCATCTCGGCGATCCGCCGCTCAAAATCAGCGATCTTGGCAGATTGCGTCGCGATCGTCGCGTCGCGGTCGGCGAGCAGCTTCTGCGCGTCCGACGGCGCGGGCGCGAGCGCATCCCCGGCGCCGCACGCGGCGAGCGCGAGCAACATCGACCCAGCGGTGGCACGAATCGTCGTCACGGGACCTCCCCCGACGCCGGTTATCCGATCGGAGACGCGTCCGCTGCGTGCCGTTCGGTGCCCAACGGGGTCACGGCCTCGATGCGCGCGCGACGGAACGCCCGCTCCTCCCCCCGAAGGTGACAGAAGCCCACGACTTGGTCGCCCTGCGAGGCGCGGAGTGTGACCTCGCGCCGCGTGCGCACCACACGGTCGTCGGCGTCCCGCCCCACGTAGACGAGCTCCACGCGGTCGCCGCGGCGCGCGGCGTCGAGCGCCCGACGCCACACCTCGGCCCGAAGGGGTCCAGCCGGGTCCTCGGACGCCCACAGCGCGCGCAACGCCTCGATCGACGCCTCGCCCCGCGGGTCACGCCAACGTGCGAGCGCCACCCAGCAGGCGTGCGTGGCGACAGCGTCCGCCAGCGCGCGGTGCGAGGGTGTGACGTCCAGTCCGAAGGCGGCACAGACGTCGGCCAGCCGATGGCTGCGAAGCGCGAGCCACCGCGCCGCCCAAGCGTGCGTGTCGACCGCGTCGAGGGACCACGGCGTGCGCCCGCGACGGGTCTCTGCGGCGGCGAGAAACGCCAGATCCGCACCCACCCGGTGCCCGAGCACGACGTGCCCCGCCAGCCGGTCTGCCACGGCGTCTGCGACCTCGTCCCAGCAGGGGGCGTCCACCAACGCCGCATCGTTGAGCCCCGTCACCCGCGCCGCGGCCTTCCCCATCGGCCGATCGGCACGAACCAACGTCGACCACGTGGAGACGACGTCGGGCCCCACGGCCTGCACCACGGCCACCTCCACGATCCGGTCGCCATCCACGTCAAGGCCGGTCATCTCCAGGTCGATCGCGGCGACCGGCGCGCTGGGCCAAGCGACGGTGGAGGCGCTGGAGCTCACCAGCGCGCCGCCTTGAACCGAGGCTGCGAAGCCTTCTTCGCCGCGGCGACCTGCCGCATCGCGGTCTGGGCCTGCTCCTTGATCGGCGAAGGCAGCGTTGCGACGACGGCCGGGTCGAAGTCGCCCGAACGGCTGGCGGCCTCGATCCAGGTCTTCAACTCGTCGGGGAACCACTGCCACCACGTCGGCCCAAGATCGAGGTGCGACACCGGCTTCTTGTTCGCAATCCGGTCGCGCATCGCCAAAAGGCCGGCATGGCCCGGCACCTTCTCCAACCCCTTGGCACACGCGGCGAGCGCAGCGTCGGTGCGGGCCTGACGAAGGGCCAGAACCGCCCAGAGTTGCGCGACGCTCGCGTCCTTCGCCGCTTCGAGGGACGTCAGGAACGCCGCATCCATCGTGGCCGCGTCGCCCGAACGGAAGGCGAGGCAGGCCTTGGCGGCGTTGCCCGGACCGTCGTAGCTGGACGCGCGAGCGAGCAACGGCCGCGCGGCCTCGAAGTCCATGGCCTGGTAGCGCAGCAGGCCCATCTGTCCGTCGAGGGTCTCCTCGAGGAGCGGCTGCCATGCGCCCCACCGGTCGCGAATCGCGCGGAGCTTGCCTTCCATGGTGGCGAGGAATGCGCGCGCGGCCGCTTCGTCGGCCGGCGGACGCGCGGCGATCGCCTGCACCTCCGCCATCGCCGCTTGCACCCCGCTCGCGACCCACCGCTGAAGCAAGACAAAGGCGCCGCCGCCGGCGAGGAGCCCCACCGGCAGACCCGTGTACCAAGCGTCCAACGACGTCCAGCCGGCGAGCCGAGCGAGGAGCGGCAGCGCGACCGAGAGAACCAACGCGATCGCCACCGAGACCCACACCGAACGCATCTGCCCTCCCCGGCCAACCGCGATGCGGCGAGGTAACGGGGTCCTGCCTCCGACGCACCCAGAGGGACGATGGACCGCCACGCGCTCACTGCGCTCGCCCAAGCCTGCCGCTTCACGCACGTGCGGTTCTGCGCGGTCGGGCCCACACCGCACGGGCACGCCTTCGTCGACTGGCTCGCCCGCGGGCACGACGGCGAGCTCGGACGTTGGATGCGTGAGGACGTCGCGACCCGCCTCGACCCCAGGGTGCGTCGGCCAGAGGCGCGCACCGCGATGGTGTTGGCCGTCGAGCATGCCCACCGCCGACCCGCCGACCCGGGAGGCGCGACGGGCCTGGTGGCGCGGTACGCTTGGGGACGCGACTACCACAACCTTGTCGGCAAGCGCCTCGACACCCTGCGCCGACGCCTGCGCGAGGCGGGGATCGGCTCGTGGGGTGGCGTCGACACCGCCCCGATCCTCGAACACAGTTGGGCCACGACCGCAGGGCTCGGGTTCTCCGGAAAGAACACCCTGCAGATCCTCCCGGCGCACGGCAGTTGGATGGTGCTCGCGGTGCTGTTCCTTGACCTCGAGGTGGCCCCCGACGCGCCGATGCGCGACCACTGCGGACGTTGCACGAGGTGCCTCGCCGGATGCCCTACAGAGGCCTTCACCGGCCCACGATCGCTCGACGCGACCCGATGCATCGCCTACTGGACGATCGAGGCGCGTGGTCTCCCGCCGCGGTCGCTTCGGCCCTCGTTGGGCCGCTGGGTCTTCGGCTGCGACGTCTGCCAAGAGGTCTGCCCGCACAACGGCGACCGCCCGGATCCGGACGAGGCCGACTTCGCCCCTCGCAACGCGTTCCTCGATCTGCCCGAGCTGCTCGCCACGCCGGACGAGGCGCTCGACGCCCGGTTCCTCGGCACGCCGCTGCGACGCCCACGGCCGGCCGGCCTCAAGCGCAACGCCCTGATCGCGCTCGCCAACCTGGCCGACGACCGCCACGTGCCGCTGATCCGAACCCAGCTCGACCACGCCGCGCCCGTCGTACGCGCCGCCGCCGTGTGGGCGCTATCTCGCTTGGGTGCCGGCGTGCCGCGCGCGGACGTGGACCCGAGCGTCCAAGGCGAGATCGACGCGGCTCAGTCGTCGTAGAACATCTCGGGGAGCGCATCATCGGTCACCAAGGCGACGCCGTCCACAGCACGAACGCCTGCAACCGCCGGGCCGCCGATCGCAAGGCCGACTGCGTCCGGCAGTTGGTCTCGGAGGCTGACGGCGAACGCCCAGACCTCCTCCGCAGGACGGGGATGGACGAGGCTCAGCGCGACGGCGTAGGGCGGCCGGCGACGTACGTGCTGAATCAACTCCGCCGTGGGCAGGTTCGCGCCGAGCCAGGTGACGCGGAACCCGCGCAGGCCGAGGCGAACGGCCAGTCCGAGCAGACCGAACTCATGGTGCTCGCCTGCCGGGGTCGCAAGCACAACCTCCCGTCCGTCGGCACGCCCGCGCGCGAGTCCGTGCAGCAGCAGCAGCATCCGCTCTCGGCACCACCCGCTGACGTGATGTTCCTGCGCGATCGTGAAGCGGCCCGTCTCCCACCCCTCGCCGACCTCGCGCAGCATCGGGAAGTACACCGCGTGAAGCTGCTCCTCGATGGGCAGGGCGTCGACCTGAGACCCGTAGGTGTCGGCCTCGCTGCGGTCGAAACCGATCAGGGCCGCGAGGATCTTGCCGCGCAAGGCCGCCGGGTCGGCGCTGGACGCCGAGAGCACCGCGTCACGGTCGCGCTGGATCAACGACCAAGCCTCGCTGACCTTGAGGCCGGCGTCGATCTTGGCCTTGAGCGCCTTGAGAAGCGCGACCTCGTCGTCGGAGTAGAGCCGGTAGCCCGACTGCGTGCGTCCGGGCGCGAGGATCCCGAGCCGGCGCTCCCACGCGATCAGCGTGTTGCGCGGCACACCGACCATGTCGGCCACGGTCGAGATGCGCCACGTCATGTCGTCCCCCGCGGCGCATGGCAGCCGGGAAGGTCGTGCAGACACCGGTGAAGCTCGGCGCGATGCGCCGTCCGCCAAGCGGGGGCGCGCAGCCATGCCACGACGCCATCCAACGCCGTCCAAAGCTTGCCCCAAAGCGGCACGAACACACGGCCCGCCAGCGCATCCCCTGCACGCG
>JBJONI010000178.1:0-3470 GCA_046051915.1 Pseudomonadota bacterium | reverse complement strand
GTCGCAGGCGCCGAAGATCGTGTGGCGGCCGTTGAGGTAGTTCGGCTTGCTGACCGTGATGAAGAACTGGCTCCCGTTCGTCCCCGGACCGGCGTTCGCCATCGCGAGGAGGCCATCTCGGTCGAAGGTGACGTCCGGCCGGATCTCGTCCTTGAACTTGTACCCGGGGCCGCCCATGCCCCACCGACCTGCGAACGCGGGATCGGTGGAGAAGGGGTCGCCCCCTTGGATCATGAACCCGTCGATCACCCGGTGGAACCGCGTGCCGTCGTACAGCGGGCGCTTGACCCTCGCACCCGACGGGTCCTGCCATTCCTTCGTGCCTTCGGCGAGGCCGACGAAGTTCACGACCGTCTCGGGGGCCTTGTCGGGCCAGAGCTCACACGTGATCACCCCTTGGGTCGTGTCGAGTTTGGCGAACAGCGTGTCTCCCGGCTCGATCTTCAGTTGCGTCCGGGCCGCCGTGATCTCGACCTCGTTCTTGAGACCCTTCTGCTGCAGCGGATCGCGCGCGGCTTCGGAGCGCGCCTTCGCCTCCGCGGCGGCCTCCGCCTTGGCCTTGTCGGCTTGCGCCTTGGCCCGCGCACTCGCCTCCGCGTCGGGCTCCCCACCGCCACAAGCCACCGCCAGACCGAGCATCGCCCACAAGCCACGCACCATGGTTCCCTCCGCGGCCCATCCGTAAGCACAGTGGCGTCCCCTGTAAAGCGGCGACGCCCCGGCTTTGCGAAGGCGCCCCGGACAGGTTACCTTCCCCCGCCTTCTTCCTTAGGGCGAGGTTCATCCACGCTCTGCTCCCGGGCGGCGTTCGCCCCCGCTCCCTTCTGTTGGGATGGTGCCATGCAGTTCAAGGTCGGCGATCTGGTTGCGGTGCCCGACTGCGGCGTCGGCATGATCTCCGAGGTCACGCAAGTCGACCTCGGCGGTGGCTCGGTTGATGCCTATGTCATCAAGATCCTCGAGGAAGCCGTCACCTACATGACGCCCGTCGATGCGCTCGAGGAGAACGGCATCCGCCCCATCATGCCCGTCGACCTCGTCGCGCAGATCTACGTCGTCCTCGCCGACCGCGAGAAGCCGGCGGACAAGCAGACGTGGAACCGTCGCTACCGCGAGTACCTCCAGAAGATCAAGACCGGTCAACCTCTGGAGTTGGCGGCCGTGCTCCGCGACCTCGCGATCTTGCGCGCAGAGAAGTCGTTGTCGTTTGGCGAACGCCGGATGTACGACCGCACCCACGGTCTGCTCGTGCAGGAGATCGCCGTCGCGCGCGACTGCGATGAGTCGGTGATCAAGCGCGAAATCGAAGAGATCTTCGAGAAGGCCGACGCCGAGATCCTCAAGCATCGACGCGCTGCCGGACCGATCGACGAGGACGAGGACGAGGACGAGGACGAAGTGGTCGCGCCGCGCGGACGCCGCGGCGGGTCCGACGACGACGACGACGACTACTGAAGCCACGCCGACCGACTGGAGTCCCCTTGACCGCGCCATTTCGGCTCTACAACACCCGCAGCCGGCAGGTCGAGGCGTTCCAGCCGCTCACGCCCGGTGAGATCAAGCTCTACGTGTGCGGCAACACCGTCTACGACCACGCGCACGTCGGGCATGCCCGCGCGATGATGGTGTTCGACACGTTCGTTCGCTGGCTGCGCCACGAGGGATGGCGCGTCACCTTCGTGCGCAACTTCACCGACGTCGACGACAAGATCATCCGCCGCGCGAACGCTGAGGGCGTCCCCGCGGAGGCGATCGCTGAACGCTTCATCGCCAGCTACCATGCCGATTGCGACGGCTTGGGGCTGCTGCGCCCCGACCACGAGCCCCGCGTCTCCACCTCGATGGACGCCATCCGCGCGATGATCGACGACCTCCTCCGCGACGGCCACGCGTATGTCGCAGGGGGTTCGGTCTGGTTCCGGGTCCGAAGCTTCCCCAGCTACGGTGCCCTCTCCGGCCAAGACATTGAGGCGATGTCCCACGGCGGTGACGCCGAGCCAGGGAAGGCCGACCCCCGCGACTTTGCCCTGTGGAAGGCCGCCAAGGAGGGAGAACCCTCGTGGCCCTCCCCGTGGGGTCCAGGCCGGCCCGGATGGCACATCGAGTGCTCGGCGATGAACCGCGCGACGCTTGGCGAGACGATCGACATCCACGGCGGTGGTCTCGACCTCGTGTTCCCCCACCACGAGAACGAAGTCGCGCAGTCGGAATGCGCCAACCACGCGCCGTACGCCCGGTGGTGGATGCACAACGGGCTCCTCACGCTCGTCCAAAAGACCGAGTCGGGCAACGTGCTCGCCGCGAAGATGGGCAAGAGCTTGGGCAACGCGTTCCATCTGCACGATGCGCTCGCGCAGTTCCCCGCAGAAGCACTCCGGATGTTCTACCTGCAAGGGCACTACCGGTCCCCGCTACCCTGGTCCGACACCTCGCTCGTCGAGGCGCTGGCGATGCTCGCGAGGTTGATGGAAGCCACCGAAGTCGGGCTCGCGCTACCGGGCGACGGAGACCCCGACGCGGTCGCCGATCAGGTGGGGCCGGAGGCGACGGGCTTGTTGACGCTCGCCCGTGCGTTCCCCACGGCGCTGCAAGCCGCCCTCCGCGATGACTTCAACACCGCAGCGGCCTTGGGCCTCGCGTTCGAACTTGCACGCGCGCTCAACCGTTTCGCCAACCTCAAGGCGGCGAAGAAGCGCGGCGGCCCCGTCGCCCGTGTCGCTGTTCAGGCCCTTTACGCGCTGCAGCCGCTGGGGCTCCTCCAGAGTAGCCCTGAGGCGTTCCAGGCCGAGGTCAAGCGCAAGCGGCTCGCGGCGCTCGGTCTGACGGCCGAGGCGATCGAAGCGATGGTTGCGGAGCGCCTCGATGCGCGCCGCGCACAGGACTGGGCCCGCGCCGATGCGCTCCGGGACGCGCTCGCAGCCCGCAGCATCATCGTGATGGACCGCGCCGACGGTGGCTGCGAGTGGCGGGTTCGCCTGACCGCCTGAGTCCCAGCGCGACCGGCCCACGTTCAGGCGGGGTCGAACGTCGCGATCGACACCAACGACCCATCCGTGCCCAGCGTGGCGTCGCAGCGTACGTTGCCCTCCTCATCGTACCAACGCGCACGCAGCGTCCCGAGCGTCGACGCGTCGAGGCGGACGGCGTTGTAGATCTGCGCGGCCCACGCCACGTTGGCCTGTTGTTGAAGCACCACCGCGCCAGGGTTGGGCGACGAGCCGCCGGGCCCGCCGATGAGGTCCCACATCGCGCTCCCCGGACCGTCAGCATCCAGACGCGCGAGCGCAGGGCAGTGGATGTCGCCGGACAGAAACACCACGCCTGGCACGCCAGCGAGGCCATCGATCACGCGCTGACGCTGTGCCGGGAACCCCTCCCAACGGTCGTTTTCTGCGAGCGGCACATCCCAGATCGACCCGTCGAGGCGCGCGATCGGAACGGAGTTCATCACGAGCTTCCAGGTCGCCGTC
>JBJONI010000177.1:0-3503 GCA_046051915.1 Pseudomonadota bacterium | reverse complement strand
CGCCGGCGCGGCAGCGAGCCGCGCCCGACGGGCCGAGCTGGAACGCCGGATCACGACGTAGTCGATCAACGGCGCGAACACGTTCATGAACAGGATCGAGAGCATCACGCCCTCGGGGTAGGCAGGGTTGATCACGCGAATCAACACCACCATGCAGCCGATGCCAAACCCGTAGACGAGCCGTCCAGCGTTGGTGTGGGCGGCGCTGACCGGATCGGTCGCCATGTAGACCGCACCGAACGCAAAGCTGCCCATCACGAGGTGGTAGTGGAACGGGAGCGCCATCGCGGCGAGCGCGTCGGGGCCAGCAAACTGGTTGAGCAACGTCGACGCAGCCGCAAGGCCGAGCACGCTGCCCGCCATCACGCGCCACGACCCGATGCCCGAGAGGATGAGCATCAGCGCACCCACACCGCACGCCGCGGCGCTGACCTCGCCCATCGACCCGGGGATGGTGCCAAGGAACAAATCGCTCCACGACCACCCCTCGGCGGCGATCGCAGCGATCGGATCCGCGCCGCGCGGCGCGTTCGCCACCGCCAGCAGCGGGGTCGCGCCCGTGTAGCCGTCCACCGCGGGGCCAAACGTCGTGAACGGGTTCCACCGGTTCGAGACGTCCCACACCCGCGCGCCCGAGATGACCGCAGGGTAGGCGAAGAACACGAACGCGCGTGCGGTCAGGGCCGGGTTGAGCAGGTTGTACCCGGTGCCACCGAACACTTCCTTTCCGATCACGACCCCGAAGGTGACCCCGAGGGCGACGATCCAAAGCGGCGTCGTCGGCGCGAGCGTGAGCGGGAACAACAGCCCGGTCACGAGGAACCCCTCGTTGATCTCGTGCTTGCGCACGATGCAGAACATGACCTCCCAGAAGCCACCGACCGCGTAGCTGGTGACGACGATGGGCAGCATGTGCCACAGGCCGCGCAGCAAGCAGTCGGCGAACGCGGGCGAGGCCACACCTTCGGCGACGAACGCCGTGTGCCCGATGCTCCACGCCCCGGCCAACATCGCTGGCGCGATCGCGTAGACGACGAACATCATCAAGCGCTTGAGGTCCATCGGGTCGCGCACATGGGCGCCCTCGGTCGTGCGCGTGCCCGGCGTCAACAGGAACGTCTCCGCTCCCTCGACGAGCGGCCATGCCCACGCGAACCGAGCACCCGGCTTGACGTGCTCATGAAGCCCATGAAACCACCGAATCAAGGCGTCACGCATCAGTTCTCCCGCATGTACTGGGCGAGGCCCTTCGCAAGCAGCACGTCGTAGTCGACCTTGGAGGGGCAGACGTACGTCATCAACGCAGCCTCCTCCGGGCTCAGGTCGAGCAGCCCGAGCGCCACCGCCTCTTCGATGTCCTCCGCCGCGACGCTGCGGAACAGCGGCTCGGGCAGGATGTCGGGGGTGGCGATCACGCGCTCCAGCGCGTTGACCGGGATGATCGCACGAATCCCGCCGTACACCCCAGGCCGCAGGTCGAAGCGACGGCCGCCCGCGCCGAACAGACCCGTGAGGAACGCCCGGTGCGCGGAGAACGCGCCGAGCATCGGCATCGTCCACCCGAGGACGTGCCGCTCGACCTCACCGGGAAGGGCGTGGAACGTCGTGACGCGGTCGCCCGCAAAATCCGTCAGCGCGACCGTACGACCGGTGAGCACCGACCCCGCGATCAGCCGAACGCCGTCCTCGAGGTCTCCGACGAGGTGCGCGACCGGCGCACCGACCACCGAGCGCACGAACCGGCGGGCCTTCGTCCCCAACCCCACGACGGCGAACACGCGCGAGGCCGGGTACCGACCGGTGAGCAGCATCGCACCGATCGCCGCCACCTCGTGGGCGCGCAGGTACAGGACGCGGCGCGCCCCCCGCGGCGGGTCGATGAGGTTGACCTGCACCGCCGGGTCGCCCGACGGATGCGGACCCACGACCACGTGCTCCGTGACGCCTGCACGGCCCACCAACACGGCGGGCGCGTCGGCCGCACGCGTGAGGCGGACCGGCGCGCCGAGCGTTCCCAACGCGTCGAGGCCCGCCTGCAACGTCTCGGGCGTCACGCCCTCCAACAGGACCTCGACGGAGGCTTGCAGGGGGCCGGTCTCGGTCCCGCACACGAGGATGGCTTGAACGTCGACGTCGAGCGAAGGCACAAGGTCGAGCGGGCGCGTACGCAACGTGCCCCACAGACCCGACCGCAGCAGCGCGGCGACGACGTCGGCACGCGCCAACCCCCCGATGTCGGCGGCGGCGTAGGCAGGCCACGGCGCGTGCGCGTCGGAGCCGTCAGGTGCCACGACCACGGCCTCCAGCACGCGCCGCTCCCCGCGCCGCACCTCCGCGACCGTCCCCGCCAGCGGCGCCGGGTAGACGAGGCCCGGGACCACCTTGCTCTCGAACAGCGGCTGGCCGGCGACCACGGCGTCGCCGGCGTTCACGAGCACGCGCCAGCCCTGGCCCGGCGTGCCCAACGACGTCGGAACCCAGGCCACACGATCAGGGACAGGCAGCGTGACGACGCCCCCCTCCGCGGCCCCTGCGATCGGCAGGTCGAGCCCGCGACGCACGTGAATGGTGGACATGAACGCCTCCCAACGCCCGACATAACGCGTGCGCGAACCCGCGTCCGCCGCCAACGCCGATTCCGGCCGACGATCGGTCAAGGCATCGGCGGCGCCGACAAGAACGTGGCCTCCTCGTCCGCGTACGCCCCGTTCACCGCGTGCCCGGCGAACACGACCTTGAGCACCGCGGTCGCGGGCTTTTCATACAGGACGTCGTTGTCGCGCGTGAACGCGTTGATCGCCCCTTCGAGCGACGCGGCGGGGAACAGGCGGAGACCCTGAGCGTCGACCAAGCCCGCGTCGACCGCTTGCCGAAAGATCGTCACCGACTCCGACGCGTCGTAGTAGCCGGTCCGCATGAACCGTAAGGGTTCCAGCGCGCCTTCCAAGTGGGGCCGCCACGCGCCCACGCGACCGCTCGCGACGTGATCGTCGTATTGGGCCTGGCCTTGCGACAGATCGATCTTGTCGTCGTGTTCGCCAATCGACCACCACACGGGACCCGGGCCCGGCGTGCGGTACCGATCGCCGCTGCCCGTCATGCCGTGGATCGCGGTCGCGCGGATCGGCCAGCCGAGCGCAGGTAGCGCGTTCGACAGGTACGAAGCGAACGTGCCGCCGTTCGAAAACCCCCACAGGACGATCGGGGTCTCGGCGGCGAGGACGCCGTTGGCGATCAGGGTGTCGCGGAGCCGCACCAACCTCGCGACGTCGGCGTTGGCGTCAGGCGTCGACCGGGTGTCCCAGACGCGACCCACCCGGTCGTCGCTCGTCGGGGCCACGAACCCCATCCCGCGGGCCACGAGCGCGTTGAGGATCGCGACGGTCTCGGTGGTGTCGACCAAATTCGGACCGTCCCCCCCGGTGCCGTGGAGCAGCACGACGAGACCCGTCATCGACTCGGGTCGGTACGACGCGAGGGGAAGGTCCTCGAACGGCGTGTCC
>JBJONI010000176.1:0-6204 GCA_046051915.1 Pseudomonadota bacterium | reverse complement strand
GTGGCGTTGGTCGCGATGACGATGCGCGTGTAGCCAAGCTCCTTGGCGTAGGCGATCGCCCGCTCGATGTGCGGGTAGGTCGTGGGCTCACCCCCCAAGAAGCCGACCGAACGGGTGCCGGAGTCGTACCAGAACTTCAGCTCGCGCTCCATCTCCTCCCACGGCATGTAGGCGCGGTCTTCGAGCTTCGGTAGGCCGTCGATGCAGAAAACACATCGGTTGTTACAGGCCTTTCCGATGTTGATCTCGACGTTGCGTCGGACATCACGGATCTCGTTGAACACCTGGTTGTGGCTGGCCTCGCCCGGCTTGGTCGTCGGGAGGGCGAGCGGGCTGTTGGTGCGGACCGCCGGCGTGAACAGGGCGTGGGCCATCGGTACCTCCCAAGGGGGCTGTGTCAGCGAAGAAGACTCCAACATACCACCGGCGGACGGACGATGGGAAGCGAGGTAGGCTGACGCGACGGGGAGGGCGCGATGCGCGGCGTTTTGCTTGCGGGCGGCTACGGCACGCGCCTGCGTCCGGCGACGTCGGCGGTGAGCAAGCAACTGCTCCCGGTGTACGACAAGCCGATGCTGTATTATCCTCTAACAACCTTGATGTTGGCGGGTCTTCGGGAAATTCTCGTCATCACGACGCCTGAGGCGTCGACCTCGGTGACCGCGCTCCTTGGTGACGGTTCGAACTGGGGATTGCGCCTTACGCATGCGGTACAGCCCACGCCGCTTGGCATCGCGGACGCGCTGCGCATCGCGGCGCCGTTCTTGCAGGGTTCACCCGTCGCGCTCGCCCTCGGCGACAACCTTTTGCACGGGCACGGCCTCGTCGAGGCGCTGTTGGGCGGCGCTGCGCTGCGCGAGGGGGCGCACATCTTCTCCGTGCCGGTGGCGGATCCGTCGGCGTACGGCGTGCTGGCTTGGGATGGCCCGCGGCTTGTCGACGTCGTGGAGAAGCCCCGGGTTCCACCCTCCCGGGAGGCGGTTCCCGGCTTGTACTTCTTCGATGGTCATGCGGCGGAGCGTGCATGCGCCTTGAAGCCCTCGGCTCGGGGGGAGCTGGAGATCACCGACCTGCAGCGGACCTACCTCGCAGAAGGTGCTCTGACGGTCCGGCGCTTTGGGCGGGGGCTGGCTTGGCTGGACATGGGGACGCCGGAGCGCCTGTGGGAGGCCGCAGGCTGGGTTCGGTCGATGCAGGCACGGCAGGGACTGCTGATCGGAAGCCCCGAGGAGGTCGCGTGGCGGCAGGGCTGGATCGGGCCCGAAGCGCTCGCCGCGGCCGTGCGCCGTCATGCGGGGACGTCGTACGCGGACGCGCTCGCTTTGCTCTCGGAGGGCGCATGAGCTTGGACGCCATCCAGACCTTCGCCCTGCCCGGCGTCGTTCTCGTGCGTCCGCCCGTCTACCGCGATGCGCGTGGCAGCCTCTCGCCGTGGTTTGAGGCGCCTCGTGATGCAGCGGCGGGCTGGCCTGAGGTGGTGCAGGTCAACCACGTTCGCAGCGCTGGTGGCGTGCTCCGAGGGCTGCACTGGCAGTGGACACGGCCGCAAGCCAAGGTGGTGCGTGTGCTCCGCGGCGCGATCCTGGACGTCGTGGTGGATCTCGACCCAGCGTCTCCGACCTACCGAGGGCACGTGGCGGTGCACCTCGATGCGGCGACCGACGCCCAGCTCGTGGTTCCCGCCGGGTATGCCCACGGTTATGTGGTGCTGTCGGACGATGGGGCTGAGGTGCTGTACGGGCTCGACGCGCCGTACGACCCCGCTGGCGCCGCGGGGGTCCGCTGGGACGATCCGGGGCTCGGCATCCGCTGGGGGGTCGCGCGTCCGCTCCTCTCGGCCGCCGACGCAGCCTGGCCTTCGCTCGATGCGCTGGACCCCGCCTCGCTTCCGCGGCGGCCATGACCGGCCCGGTGCTTGTCTTTGGCGCGAACGGGCTCGTGGGTCGACGGGTCGTCGGACGCTGGGGTTCGGGATGCGTGGGGTTGGGACGGGAAGTGGACGTCCGGGATCCTCGTGCGGTTGAGCGCGCGCTTCGCGCCCACCATCCGCGTGCCGTCCTTCTGCTCGCGGCCTTCACGGCGGTCGACGCGGCCGAGAGCGCGCCAGAGGCTTGGTCCTGCAACGCCTTGGCACCGCTGGTGGTGGCGCGGGCGTGCGCTGCTCGTCGCCTTCCGCTGTGGTGGGTCAGCACCGATCATGTGTTCGATGGTCGGCTTGGCCGACCGCTCACGGAGCAGGACGCTCCGTGCCCGATCAACGCCTACGGGGTAGGCAAACGCGCCGGAGAGCTGGCGGTCCTCGCGTTGGGAGGCCGGGTGCTCCGCACGAGCTGGGTGCTCGGGGCCGACGGTGGCGTCGCTGCGAGGTTCCTCGCGAAGGCGGGCTCGGCCATCGAGGTGGTCGACGATGCGTTCGGCACACCGACGGACGCGGACGGGCTGGCGGACGCGCTTGTGGCGTTGGTCGATAGCTCGGGCGACGCCATCCCGGACGTGCTCCACGTCGCCGGTCCCCACGGCGCGACGTGGGTCGACGTGGCGCGCGCCCTGCTTGGACCCGACACCTCGGTGCTTCCCGTGTCCTCGGCGCGTCGTCCCACGGCGGCGCGGCGCCCCGTCGATGGGCGCCTTGACGTCGCGAGGTTCCGCGCGTGGTACGGTCGCGATCTCCCCCGTGTGGTTGGAGCCGACGATGTGGGCATGGTGGCTTTGGACGGCGTGTGAGCGGCAGGTGGACGTCCCCGGGCAGGTCGATCCGAGCGCGGAACCGATCGCGGCCTACGATCCGCTCGAATGGGTCGACCCGTTCATCGCGACGGGCGGCGAGGGCGCAGAGATTGCCAACGTCAACCCTGGGGCCTCGGTGCCGTTTGGGATGACGCACGTGGGCCCGGACTCCCGTTTGGCAGGCGGGGCGCCGCCCTTCTACCACTGCGCCGGCTACTGGTGGAACGACACCCACATCCACGGCTTTTCCCACACGCATGCGCATGGGATGGGGGTGCCGGACTTTGGCGGCGTCTCGTTCTTCCCCACCGACGGCGCGTCGCCGGCGTTTGTCACGCGGACCGGGCGGATGGCGACGTTCTCCCATGACGCCGAGGAAGCCTCGCCGGGCCGGTACGCGGTGACGCTCGGCAGCGGCATCCGGGTTGAGACGACGGCGACCCTGCGCGGCGGGCATTCGCGCATCACGTGGCCCGCGGGGGCGGACCCCGTGCTGTGGCTTGACCTCGATGCTGGCGTGCCCGACGTGGCGCTCAGGGACGCGACGGTGGCCGTCGCCGAGGACGGGACCCTCACCGGCTACCAGCGTTTGGACGGCTCGTACAGCGGGCGCTTCGGCGGCATCAAGACGTGGACGTACGGGACAACCGTGCCCGCTGCGGCCTCGGCAGGGGTGGCGCTCGCCGATGGCACGATCATCGAAGGCCAGCGTGTCGCGGAAGGCGAAGGGGCAAGGCTGTACCTCCGGTTCCCGGATGGCACGACCGAGGTGGAACTCCGGCTCGCGTTGTCGACGACCTCGGCGGACGGTGCGGCGGCCAATGCCGCGGCCGAACTGGCGGGCGACGGCTTCGACGTCCACGCCGAGGAGGCCGAGGCGGCGTGGCGGTCGCTGCTCTCGCGGGTCCGCGTCCTCGGCGGCACCGAGGAGGAGCGGTTCATCTTTCACACCGCGATGTTCCACGCGGCGATCATGCCCCGGCGCTACGACGACGTGGACGGCACGTACCGCGGGCTGGACGATGCGCTGCACGTCGCGCCCGAGGGCTTCCTCTCCGATCTCTCGTTGTGGGACACGTTCCGGACCCATCAGTCTTGGCTGATCCTCGCGTGGCCGGAGGTTGCGACCCTCGTCGCTTCGAGTCTCACCCGCATGACGGTGGATGGCGGGTCGGTCCCGCGGTGGCCGCTCGCGCACGGCTACACCGGCGGCATGGTCGGCACGCCGGCCACGCAAGTGATCTCGGAGACGTGGCAGAAGGGCCTGACCGACTTCCCCGTGCAAGACATCTACGCAGGGTTGGTCGCTGCGAGTGACGGCACCGCCGCGCGTGACGCGCGTGACGGGGGCGCCCGCTACGTCGCGGAGGGCTTCATGGCCGTCGAGGATGGTGGGGGTTCCGTCTCCGAGACGTTGGAGTACACCTGGTCGGACCATGCGCTCGCCGGGTTGGCGACGGCTCTCGGCGAGGATCCGACACCCTTCGCGCAGCGGGCCGGGGGCTGGACGAACCTCTGGTACGAGGACGCCGGCTTCTTCACAGGGCGGTGCGCCGATCCCCAGACGCGGGCGTGTCGTGAGGACGGCGTGGAGGATGCCTTCGCCTGGCCCGCATCGCGCAACCCCGAAACCGTGTGGGCGAGCCACTTCGTCGAAGGCAACGCCTGGCACTACCTCTGGTACGTTCCCTGGGACGTGGCGGGCATGGTGGACGTCCAACACGGTGGCGATCACACCGCGTTCCACGCGCGGTTGGAGGCGTACTGGGATGAGGTCTACAACGAGCCCAACGACCTGATCTCGGACACGTTTTACTGGCATGGGAACGAGCCCGTGTTGCACAACGCGTTCCTCGGGAGCCTCGATGGCCGACCCGACCTGACGGCAGACCCGGTACGGTGGATCCTCGCCAACCGGTACGCGCACGACCCCGTCGGCTTGGATGGCAACGACGACGCCGGAACGTTGTCGGCTTGGTACCTTCTCGCGTCGACGGGGTTTTACCCCGTGGCGGGCACCTTGCAGTGGGCCGTCGCGTCACCGCTGTTTCAGCGTGTGGAGATCGACCGTGCCGGCGGGGCGCCGTGGGTGGTGCGTGCGCCGGGGGCGTCCTCGGAGCTCCGGTACGTCGCCGCCGTCACGGTCGATGGCGAGGAGGTCGGCCCCGGCGTGGTCGATGAGCGGACGCTGCGCGCTGGCGAGGTGCAGTTCACGCTCCGCGAGGCGCCGTAGCCCAGCCCAAAACGAAGGAAGGGCCCGAGAAACCTCGGACCCTTCGAGAGCGGGAGACGGGGCTCGAACCCGCGACCCCGAGCTTGGGAAGCTCGTGCTCTACCAACTGAGCTACTCCCGCGTCGAGTGCGCTGTAACCGTCTGCGGCGCAAGGTCAACCGTGCTGGGTCACTCCGGCCGCCAAGCGGGCATCGAGTACCCGCCGCCCTCGGTGAGTTGGACTTGGTATTTGCCGTCGGCGGACGCGATCCAGATCTCGCTGCGACCCGATCGTGTGGAAGTGAACGCGACGTAGCGCCCGTCGGGAGACCACGTGGGATCGGTGTTGTCGCCGCCGCGTCCGTCGGTGATCTTGACGACGGCACCGGTCGCGAGGTCGGCTGTCCAGACATCGAAGCCGCCGTGCTGCACCACGAACGCCACCTTTCGCCCGTCGGCGGTGACCACCGGATCCGACATGCGCCCCCCGGTTTGGACGGGGACAGGCGTGCCCCCGCTGGTGGAGACGCGGTAGATGCCGGGGCGTCCTCCCGCGCGGTCGGACGTAAAGACGAGCTCGGTGCGGTGGACGAAGGCGGGCGAGACGTCGATGGCCGGGTCGGTGGTCACCCGTCGGATGATGCGGCCGGAGTCGGCTTCCAGCAGGTAGACGTCGGTGTTGCTGCCCTCCGTGCGTGCGAGGGCGATCGTCGCGCCGTCGGGCGAGAAGGCAGGCGCGAGGTCGCCGCCGAGACCGGTGGAGAGCGTGTGGACCGCGCCACTCGCCAACTCCTTGACGTAGACGTCCGCGTTGCCGCGGCGGTACGTGGTCCACGCGATGCGTCGTCCGTCGGGGCTCCACGCGGGCGATAGGTTGGTGGATCCGTTGCGCGTGACGGCGGTCACGTCGGAGCCGTCCGTCGAGACGACCACGATCTCACGGGCGGCACCCTGGGTTCGGACCGCGGCGAGCACGCCGTCGAAGAAGCCCTTCCCACAGCCGAGCGCTGTGAGGATCGCGTTGGCGGTTTGGTGGGCGAGGGCACGGCTGGCGTCGATGTCGCCGGCCAGGCGGAAGGCGCCGAGCGTGCGTCCGGCGATCGTGTCGTGGATGTACACATCGACGCAGACTTGTGAGGTGCCGGCCTTGCAGCCCGCTTCACCAGGCCCGCGCACCGCGGTACGTGCCAGCCGGACCGCGCCCGTCGCCCGCCAAGCTGCGAGGTTGGGCTGCGCCGCAGAGGTGTCGGCGTCTTCGGGGGGGC
>JBJONI010000175.1:0-2640 GCA_046051915.1 Pseudomonadota bacterium | reverse complement strand
CCGGGATCCCGCCACCGTCGGTGTCGGGGTTCAGCGGGTCCGACCCCGTCTCGGTCACCTCGAACCCGTCCGTCAGGCCATCGCCGTCCGTGTCGGGGTTGAGAGGATCCGTGCCGAGCGCGTCCTCCTCTTCGTTGGAGAGGCCATCGCCGTCGGCGTCATCGTCACCCGCGTCGAGGGGATTCCCACCCGCCTCGAACTCCACGCCGTCGGGCACACCGCCGCCGTCGGTGTCGGGGTTCAGCGGGTCCGACCCCGTCTCGTTCACCTCGAACCCGTCCGTCAGGCCGTCGCCGTCCGTGTCGGGGTTGAGAGGATCCGTGCCAAGCAGCGCTTCCTGCGCATCGGTCAGGCCGTCGCCGTCGGAATCATCGTCCGCAGCGTCGAGCGGATCGTTGCCCGCCTCGAACTCCACGCCGTCCGGGATCCCGCCGCCGTCGGTGTCGGGGTTCAGCGGGTCCGACCCCGTCTCGTTCACCTCAAACCCGTCCGTCAGGCCGTCGCCGTCCGTGTCGGGGTTGAGAGGATCCGTGCCAAGCAGCGCTTCCTCGATGTCAGGGAGGCCGTCCCCGTCGCTGTCGGCAAGACCGCAGATGCCATCGGCATCACCGTCGCCAAGCGCGTTGTCGCCAAGGCAGAGGTCGCTGTCATCGCAGATGCCGTCCGCGTCGGTGTCGCCCGTCGCGTCGGTACCGGTGCACACATCGAGGGCGTCGATCGTCCCATCATCGTCCGCGTCGTTCAGGCCGGGACCGCCCTCCGCCGCGTCGTTCGCGCCGTCGTCGTCGCTGTCCGCATCGTTCGGATCGGTCTCGTCCGAGGCCAAGCCTTCCTGGTCGCCGGCGAACGCGCCGTCGAGGTTGACGTCCTCCGCGCCGTCGACGAGGCCGTCGTCGTCACTGTCGGCATCGAGGGGATCGGTCGTCGTCGAGGGGTCGGCATCGGGGATGAAGACGGCCAAGTCGGTGTCGGGACCCGCCGTGGTCAGGCCCGATTCCGTGCCATCCTGAAGCCCGTCGCCATCCGTATCGCTGTTGTTCGCGTCCGTTTCGCCGGCGTCGACGACACCATCGGCGTCGCTGTCCTCCTCGCCGTCCGTGAGCCCGTCGTCGTCCGTGTCCGCGTCTAGCGGGTCGGTGCCACCGATCAACACCTCAACGCCATCCGTGACGCCGTCGCCGTCGGTGTCGGCATCGTTGGGGTCGGTCTCGTCAGCATCCACCGCCCCGTCGAGGTCGGCGTCCTCCTCGCCGTCAGTCAGGCCGTCACCGTCGGTATCCGCATCGTTCGGATCGGTCGTGGCGTCCGGATCCGCGTCGGCGAGGAACAGGCCGAGGTCCGTGCCCTCGGACACGTCGTCGAGCGTCAGACCGAGCTCCTGACCGTCGGACAGGCCATCGCCGTCGGTGTCCCACAGCAGGGGATCCGTCCCCTCCACGCGGTGTTCATCCCCATCGGTGAGCCCGTCATCATCGGTGTCGGCGTCGAGCGGATCGGTACCAAGGGCCGCCTCCTCCGCATCGGTCAGACCGTCACCGTCCGTGTCGTCCGCCGCAGGGTAAATCGGGTCGCTGAACGCGTTCGCGAGCGAAACGATCCCGTCCGCACCTGCGATGTCCACCGAGATCGACTGCGAGCTCGAGGAGGTGCCAATCACCACGCGCCAAGGGACGGCGTCGAGCCCGGCGGCGACCAAGTCCGACCGCGGGATCGCGTAGTCAAGGAAGTAGTCGGCATCCGAGCCGAACGTCGTGTCGGCCACGCTCACGACCACAGAGCCAGTGTTGCCGTAGGTGACGGGGTAGGTGGCGAGCTGGGTCTCCGCAACGTCGGAGGGGAACCCGGTCTGACCGTTGGGGTCGTTCTGACCCCACTCCAACTCCTCCGTGATGCCGTTGAGGATCAACGAGTACTCGTACGTCCCCAAGTCGCCATCCGTGTCGAACACGATGCCCCAACCGAACTGCTTGAGCTGCCCGCTCTGCAGAGGGTCCGCGTTCAACCGCATGCGGAAGTACACGAACTGGTCGTCCTGCCCCCAATACGCAGCCGGCGTCGCCGCGTCGCCGACGACCTCGCGGCCCCCGTTCTGCCCGTCGGTGATCGGGTCGCCGAGCCCCACACCCGCTTGGGTCAGCGGCTCCCACGTCACCGCCGCGAAGTCCGACGCGCGGGCGCTCGACGCCGCGGCGAGCGCGAAGCCGAAGCTCGCCACCGTCGCGATGCGCGACCACCGCAACCGCGGCAGCGCGGGGCTACGCCGACGCAAGCAAGCCGAGAACCAACGACGAACCGTAGACGACGACCGTGCCAAGGGCACCTCCGACCGCCTTGGTAACGGCGCGGAGCGACAGGACGCGACAGAACGCCGCAGGCTCTGCCGGCAGCGCGCCCCCCTGCCTGCGTACCGCACATCGGACCATCAGTGAATGTTACAGGTCCAACATCGGCATCTCCATACCAAACACCCAGCCCTGCAGACGGATGCAACCCTTGGCTGCATCCCCGGTACGCCGCCATCAGGGCTGCGGCTTGACCTCGGCCTGCTCGACGACGAAGAAGTCGACGCGACGGTTCTTCGCGCGATCCGCGTCGGTCGCTTCCTTCACCAGCGGCTTGCTCTCGCCGAAGCCCGCAGCC
>JBJONI010000174.1:0-3805 GCA_046051915.1 Pseudomonadota bacterium | reverse complement strand
AGCCGGGGAGACGCCGTTCAGGGGGCCCCGGAGGGACACCGGTCAAGGGGAAACCTCTCCCTTGCCGAAACCGATCACTTGTGGCGGAAGATGATCCGACCGCGGGACAGGTCGTACGGCGACACCGCGACCGTGACCCGGTCGCCGAGCACGACACGAATGTGGAACCGGCGCAGCTTGCCGGCAAGGTGAGCGTGGACGTCGGTGCCGGCCTCGGTGCGAACCAGAAAGTTTCCGCCCGGAAACACTTCTTCGACCGAACCCTCAATCTCGATGAGATCCTCACTCGCCACGCACCCTCCGCTCAGGAGCCGCGGACTAACGACGGTCCGCGGAAAAAGCAAGGATTCGTCAACGGTTGGGCCCCCGCCCACCACGGCCTGACCCCGTCGGGCCCCCCTTGCCTGAGAACGGGCCGCGCGGCGGTCGCGGGCCGGGGGAACCGGGGCGTGCGTTGGGCGCCGGACGGGCCCCCGCACCTCCCCCCGCATCGCGCGTGGGCGCGTCGACGTCGGTGGTCCACGGACGTCCCTCGGGCTCCTCGGGCGCGCCCTCGGGGTAGACCGAATGGACCCACGCCCGGAAGGCGTCGAACGACCCATCGAGGATGCTCGCACGCATCCGACCCATGAACTGATGGAACCAGGCGATGTTGTGCACCGAGGCCAGGGTGGCGCCCAGGATTTCGCCGACTTGAAACAGGTGATGCAAGTAGGCGCGCGTCGTGGTTGTGCAGGTGACGCAGCTGCACGTCTCGTCGAGCGGCCGCATGTCTCCCCGGTACCGACGATCCGTGATCCGGACACGTCCGTGTGACGTCCACATGACCCCAGAGCGGGCATGCCTCGTTTGAATCACACAATCGAACATGTCGACCCCGCGCGCGACCGCCTCGACCAGATCGAGCGGTCGGCCAACGCCCATCAGATAGCGGGGAGCCTCCCACGGCATGTACGGCGTGGTGGCGTCGAGCACGGTGCACATCTTGTCGTGCCCCTCCCCCACCGAAAGGCCGCCGATCGCGTACCCGTCGAACCCAATCGCCGCGACGGCCTCCGCCGAGCGCCGCCGCAGATCGGGCCAGAACCCGCCTTGCACGATGCCGAACAGAGACTGATCTTCCCGCGTGTGAGCCGCCTTACTCCTTGCTTCCCAGCGATGGGTGCGCGCGAGACTCTCCTCGGCATAGGCGCGATTCGTGCCAAAAGCGAGGCACTCGTCGAACACCATCGCGATGTCGGCGCCGAGCTTCTGCTGGATCTCCATCGAACGCTCGGGGGAGAGGAACGTTTTGTTGCCGTCGACCTCGTACTGGAAGGTCACGCCTTCCTCGGTCACGGTCTTGTCGAGACTGAACACCTGAAAACCGCCGGAATCCGTCAAGATCGGAAGTTCCGTCCCCATCATCTTGTGCAGTCCCCCGTGCTTGGCGACGAGATCGGCGCCCGGGCGTTGCGACAAGTGGTAGGTGTTCGCGAGCAGGATCTGGGTGCCCGTCGTGTGCAGCATCGGCATCGGGACGGCGCGCACCGCGCCCTGGGTCCCGACCGGCATGTAAACGGGGGTTTGAATATCACCGCGCGCGAGGTGCAGGGTGGTCGCGCGGGCCTGGCCGACCGCGCCCTCAATCGTGAAGGGAAAGGCGCGCATCAGCGAGACTCCTCAGAAGCCGCATCCGGGGGATGGGGCGTGGCGGCGGAAACGGGGGCCGCCGTAGTCCCCTTCGGCCAAGCCTGCCACGTCTCCGCGATGGCCAGCGTCAGCGCCGTCCACGCAAAGATGGCTTGCAGCACGTGGAACGCGAGATCGATCCAGTGCTTGGGTGCCATCCACATCCCCCCGTTGGTCCACGCCCAGAGGCCGTACGACCAGACGTGGCAGGCGGGGTTGAAGGGCCACGGCCCCGCCGAGAACAACAACGCGCCGAAGCCCAGCGCCCACCACGTCGCAGCGCTACGCGTCACTCGGCCTCCATCGGGGGAAAACCGGCGGACGGGGTGAAGGGATCAGAGAGGTACCACCAGCGTTTGCGCTCATTGAGAAGGATCAACCCCTCCCCGTGCCAAGCCACGGCCTCGACCTGACCCGCCCGGAGGACGTCGAGGCGATGCACCGTGGGCGCGCCTTGCCACCACGACACGCCGTCCGGCGGTCGCGGGAGGATCCACACACCGTGGTAGGCGAGCAACGCGAGCCAGCGTCCGTCCGCCGAGAGGCTCGCCGCCGTGAGGCGTCCCGTCGCGTCGACCGGGTGAGGCCCGAGGTCGAACGTTCCCATCGGCGCGAGCGTCACCGTCTGGTCGGGCCAGACCGAAGGGAGCCGGTACGCCGTGGTGAGGTTGTCCGACCGGTGCTTCGTCCAAATCCAAAGCGTGGTTCCATCGTGAAACACCGCCTCGGCGTCAAAGTTCAACGCGGCCGGGTCCGGAAACGCCCGCTGGTCGGCGTAGGCCACCCCAACCCGTGCAGCGGGTCGCACCGCATGGTCGCCGAGCGTCTCGGGCTCTGGCACGCGGTACACAGCGAGGTCGCGGCGCGTGTTCGCGTTGTTGCCGAGGTCTGCGACGTACAGGTCGCCCGATGGGTCGACAGCGACGTCCTCCCAGTCGATGTTCGGCGCCCCCTCGAGGCGCAAGCGGGCGACCACCACGCCGTTGCGATCGATGCCGAACACGGTCGCCGCCGTGCCGGAATCCCCGAGCGTCCACCACACCCCGGGGTGCCGCCGACTCGCCACGAGGCCGCTGGGCTCCTCGATCTCGGCCGCGATGCGACGGCTCGCCAGACCAACGACGCCGTCCCGTGACAGCGGCGAGGCCGTCGCCGCCACTTCGCCCACCCCAGGCGCGATTGGGCCGGGCTCCGCGGTCGCACGCCCGCACCCCAGGAGCCCAGACAGGCCGACAGCCGCCAGCGCCACCGAGGGCGACTCGCGCCATCGAACACGCCGATACGCCGCCACTTGTGCCATCCTTGCACCGCCGTGTGCCGGGTATCGCGCCCCGCGATCCCGGGCAGGCCCTTCACCCGGCCCGGTCCGTGCGTAGAGGCAGGCCATCGGGCGCATCCCGCGAAGGGTCGCGCCAACAGGAGTCCCCATGAAGGCCGAAAAGCTCACAAGCCAGACGCGTGAAGTGCTGGTCAGCGCACAAGCCACCGCCGATCGGTTCGGCAACCCGGAGGTCCGACCTGCGCACCTCCTCGCGGCGGCGCTCACCCAAGAAAAAGGCATCACCCCCAACCTGATCCGCAGGGCGGGCGTCGACCCCGACCTCGTCGCGGGCAAGGTCGCGGAGATCCTCACGTCGTTCTCCAAGGTCTCGGGCGGCCACAAGCCCCCACTGTCGAGGGAGATCAACGAGGTGCTCGCCGCCGCGGAGTCCGAGGCCAAGCGACGTGGAGACAGCTACGTCGCCGTCGACCTCCTCGTCTGGGCCGTCGCGCGGGCCCCGGGCAAGGAGGGCGACCTCCTGCGCAGCCTCGGGCTCACCGACAAGAAGGTCACCGAGGCGATCGACACCATCCGCGGCGGGGCCAAGATCGACAGCGAAGATCCCGAGGGCACCTTTGAGGCCCTCGAAAAGTACGCCAAGGACCTCACGAAGCTCGCAAGGGAGGGCAAGCTCGACCCCGTGATTGGGCGCGACGAAGAGATTCGCCGCACGCTGCAGGTCCTCAGCCGGCGAAGCAAGAACAACCCCGTGTTGATCGGCGAGCCAGGCGTCGGCAAAACGGCGATCGTCGAGGGGATCGCGAGCCGCATCGCCACCGGCGACATCCCCGAGTCGCTGCGGGACAAGCGGGT
>JBJONI010000173.1:0-8036 GCA_046051915.1 Pseudomonadota bacterium | reverse complement strand
GTCGGTTCGGACCGGCTGTGCTTCACCGTCGAACCGACGACCCTGCAGTGCGTGAGCGTCGCCTCGGGCGCTACGCTGTGGCAGGCGCGCAACGATGTCGTCGACGCCCTGACGGGCGACGAGGCGACCCGCGTGCGGGCGCTGCTCGACGCCGCCTCGGCGGGGGACGCCCGTCTGGCGACGCTACGCCGCGAGGTCAGCACGCTGCAACGGGACGTCCGTGGCAGCCCCGACGACGCCGCGCTCTCCCAGCGCCTCGCGGATGCGACGAGCCAGCTCAACCAAGTCCGCGCTTCGCTGGATGAGGCCGAGGTCTACCGAACGCCCGCCAACCGCGAGATCATCGGCTACGCCTCGGCCACGCCGGTCACGGACGACAGCCGCATCTTTGCATTGTTCGGCAACGGCGTCGTGAGCGCGTACACCACGAGCGGCAAGAAGCTCTGGACGCGGTGGTTGGGGGCCGCAGCGGGCAAGCTTCGCGGCTACTCCGTCGGCACAGCCGCGAGCCCGTTGCTTGTCGATGGGTTGTTGATCGTGCCGTGGAACACGCTCTCGGCGCTCGATCCTGCCACCGGGCGCACCGTTTGGCAGGGGCCGGCGTACAACGACTACGGCACGCCGGGCGCGGTCACCGTCGGAGGCGTCGGCTTCCTCGCGATGCCGAACGGGCAGCTGGTGCGCGCGCGGGACGGCGCCGTGGTCGCCACGGGACTTGGGGATCTTTGGTACGTCGGACCTGTGGTGTCAGGCACCGACGTCTACTATGCGGGCAGCACCAGCGACGGCCACGGTGCCCGCCGATCGGGCGGCGTGGTCGTGACCGGGACACGGCTTTCCCCGGACGGCGCCGGCGGCGTGAGCGTCAGCCGGCGTTTTCAGGTCCGTTTGGAGACCGACCACACGCTCTACGCCCAGCCCGTGACCGACGGCGGCATCCTGTACGTGGCGACCCACAAGGGGGAGCTGTGGGCGGTCAGCACCGGCAACGGTGGGGTCTACTACCGCGTCGATCTCGCCCCCAACCTGTACGGGGAGGTCTTCGCGAGTCCGGTGGTCTCTGGGAAGTCGTTGATTGTGACCGGCTCGACGGGGGTGTTGCAGTACGCGGCCACGGGCAGCACGTTCACCTCACTCGGGGCCAACCGCGTGGAGACGACGACGCGCGCGACGCCCTTGCTCGTCGGCAGCACCTTGTACCTGCGCACGTTCGAGGGCCTTGACGCGTTCCGCGTCCGCTGAGGCGCGCCCCGGGGCGGCGCGACGCTCGGTTTTGCGCTAGAACGGGCGGCCGCGCGGGGTCCGCGCGAGGGGAGGTCGGATGTCGCGCGTGGGGGCCTTCGTACATGGGGCGGTCGCAGGGGGGTTGGCTGCCGCATCGCTCGGCGCCGCTGAGGTGGCGTGGATGGCGTCCCAGGGCGGGCTCTCGGACGGGTTGGCGCTGCTGTACGCGGTCGGCTTGTACGGGGCGATCGGCGTCGGCTTGGGCGCTGTCGGTGGCCTGGCGTCGACCTGGTTTCCAGGGGTCGGGCCGATCCCCGGATGGCGTGCGCGCCCGGCGTCTCTCGCGGGCTCGGTGGGCGCGGTGGCTGCTTTGGCGCCGCTGCTGTTGTTTGTCTTGCTCTACCTTGTGAACAAGGACGTATTTGCCGAGCAGGGGATCCCGCTGCCGGGCAAGCTCGCGATCCTCGGTGCTGTGGCCGCCGTGTCGCTGGTGGAGCTGTTCGTCGTGCGCTCGGTGCGCGCCGCCGTGTCCGATCGCACGTCCCTGATCGCCAGCTTCGTGGCAGTGGATGCGCTGCTGGTGCTCGGCGTCGTTGCGTTCGTCACGGTTCCCTCGAGCGCGGATCGCGGCCGGCAGGGATTTGCCGCGCAGCGCCCCACCCCGGCGGCGCTCGCGGACAAGCCCAACGTGCTGATGATCGTCGTCGACACGCTGCGCGCCGATGCGCTCGGCACGTACGGCAAGGCGGGCAACCCGACGCCGGCCATCGACGCCCTCGCCGCCGACAGCGTGGTGTTCGAGCAGCATGTCGCCGCCGCGAGCTGGACGCGGTCCTCGTTTGCGAGCTTGTTCACGAGCCGCATCCCCTCCAGCCACGTCGCCGACAAGAAGGCGTCCCGTCTCGCCGACGAGGTCGTGATGCTCAGCGAGGTGCTGCAAGCGGGCGGGGTCAAGACGGGCAACCTCGCGAACAACATCAACGTGACCGGTAGCTTCAACTTCGACCAAGGCTACGACGCCTTCGTCTACGAGGCTCCCGCCTACCCGTTCGGTGCCACCGAATCGGTGTTCGGCCTGACGCTCTACAAGGTCGTGCACAAGCTGTACGAGCGTATCGGCGGCAAATTGGGGCTGGCCAAGGATGTCGCCACCTTCTACCAGCCTGCCGAGGTTGTGTTCGACGACGCGCTCGCGTTCATCGGCGGCAGCCAAGACGCGCGGTGGTACCTGGGGCTTCACCTGATGGAACCCCACGACCCGTACTTCGACCACCCCTACCTCGCGGGGCAGGGACCCGAGTACGGCACGCAAGCCTATGGCCGCGCAGAGCACGAGGCGCCGGCGGCGGACGAGGCCGAGGGTTTGGCCGCGCTGTATGCGGGGGAGGTTCAGCACCTCGACCGCAAGATCGGCGCGTTCGTCGAGCGCCTCAAGGCCCAAGGCCTCTACAACGACACCTTGATTGTGCTCACCGCCGACCATGGCGAGGAATTCGGCGAGCACGGTGGATTTTGGCACGGTACGACCCTCTACGACGAGCAGATCCACATCCCGCTGTTCGTCAAGCTGCCGGGCCAACGAGCGGCCGGCACCCGTGTCACGTGGCAGAGCCGCGCGATCGACGTGGCGCCGACGGTGGTGGCTGCGCTGGGTCTGACCCCGGATGCGGCGTGGATGGGGTCGGACTTGTTGGGGGACGCCCTCGCTGCCGCCTCGGCGGTGCCCACCGATGCGGCCGCCGATCCGGCTTGCGCGCCCTACGCCCGTCCCGACCATCGCGTCGCGATCTCTGAGGAGGACTTCGAAGGCAACGTCGTGCGCGCCGTTCGCACGGGCGCGTTCAAGCTCATCGAGGCCGAGCCGGGCGGCCCGCGCGGGCTGCCACCGGTGGCGCTGTTCGACCTCGTGGCGGACGCCGGCGAGCGGACCGATCTCTCCGCGTCGAGCGAAAGCCGTTGCGGCACCTTCCTCAGCGACCTTCCTACCGCTCTTTCGGCTGACCTCGACGCGGCGATCACCGCCGCGGCGTCGGGCGCCACCTCGGGAGGGGAGCAGTCCCTCTCGCCCGCCGACCGCGCGCGCTTGTGTTCGCTCGGGTACCTGTCGGGCAAGGACTGCGAATGAGCGCCGACGCCGCCGACCGGCTGCTCGCGCGTGCTGCGGGGCCAGGCCGGATGCGCGGCATCGGTCTTGACCTGTGGCGTTCGATCCGGGCGAACCCCCATCAGGCGGGGAGTCTGCTGCGGCATGGCCTTCGTGCGGCACGCGCCTTGCACAGCGCCGAGCGTCGCTTCGTCGCCGAAGTCCTCTACGACCTCGTGCGCCGGCATGCTTGGTACGCCCAAGCGGTCGGTCTCGACGACCCCGAGTCGTTGTGGACGGCGGCGCTCGTCGCCCGCGGCGTGCCGGCGCCGACGCCCGCGTTCGAGGCGGCGGCTGCCTTGGACGCATCGCTGCGCGGCTTGGAGCCGCTGCCCGCGCTGGCGTTGCGGGCGGGCGTGGACCTGACGACGGCAGCGGCGCTGCAGCGAGCGTTTGGCGACGACGTCGACGCCTTCCTGGCGGCGTGCGCAGGCCGCGCGCCCGTGGTGCTGCGTGTACCCCTGAGGGTGCGGCCGCGATTCGAGGCATCTGCGGTCGCTGTGGGCGTGTCGTGGCGCCCAGGGACCCGTGTGCCGGACGCGGTGGTGCTGCCGCCGGGGACGCCCACCGATCGCCTCGCCGGGCCGTTCGAGGTGCAGGACGAAGCGAGCCAAGAGGTCGTCGCGTTCTGCGGAGTCGCGCCCGGTCAGACGGTTCTGGACGCGTGCGCAGGGGCCGGCGGGAAGTCGCTCGCGCTCGCGGAGCTCGGGGCCCGCGTCACGGCGGTCGATGTTCGTGACCGGGCGTTGCGCGCGCTCATCGACCGGGCTCAAGACGCCGGTCTCGGGGGACGCATCCGTGTGGTCCACGCCCCCGACGGGGTGCGCCCTGAACTGGGTCGGTTCGACATCGTCCTTGTCGACGCGCCCTGCTCGGGGTCGGGCACATGGCGCCGCCATCCCGAGCTGCGCTGGCGCTTGCCCGTCGAGCCCTCCCTGCTCGCGCTGCAACGCGCCCTGATTGCGCAGGCGGCGGCGTGCGTCGCTCCGGGCGGTACCCTCGTCTACGCGACCTGCTCGGTGCTGCTCGAAGAGAACGACGACGCTGTCGCGGCGTTTGAGCAGACGCACCCGTCGTTTGTGCGGGAGGGGACGCTGAGGACGAGTCCGCACCGCGACGGCACGGATGGGTTCTTTGCCGCGCGATGGCGTGCGCCGTCGTGACCGATCCGGGTCAGTCTTCCCCGGCTTGGGCCTCGAGCACCGCGCGCCAAGCGGCGTAGACGTAGCGGCTCATCGGTTCGGGCGTGTCGCCGTCGGCCCACAAGCTGGGCAGCGCGGTCCGCTGCGCGTCGAACGCCGAGAACAGCAGAGCGATGCGGGCATGACTGAACCGGGGATGGCCCGGATGTGCCATCAGGCGGCTGAGGCTGGCACGGCGGAGGAGCAAGTCCTCTGCGATGCGGCGCGCGACGCTGGCGCCGGCGCCGTCGACGTCGACCCAGCGTGGGATCGCGGCCTCGGCGGCCTCGGCGAGGGCCGCGCCCAAGGCCCGGCGGTCGGGCCAGCGTTGTGCCAACCTCGCGTGCGTCGCCGGCGCTTGTGCCCATCGCAGCAACGGCGCCAGCGCGGCTTCGCAGGCAGGCTCCACGTCGATCAGCAGCGCCCTTGCGTGCCCCGTCCGGGCTTCGCCACCGAGCGTGCGCGCCGCCAGTTCGGCATGGTGTGCGCGGTGGATGGCCGTCGTCCGTCGCAGGGCTTCGCGGTCGATCCAGGCCACGAGGTCCACGTCCGGCTGCGCGAGACCGTCAAGATCGACGTCGTCGTCGCCGACCGGCCACGTCGTCCAAGCGGGGCCCCCATCGGCCGCGCCGAGGCCCGTGATGTCCGCCCAGCCCTCGTTGCGCCACCGGTCTCGCTGAAGGAACGCGTTCGGGTCCCGGACCGGCAACACAGCGATCGCCGCGCGCAACCGCTCCCCAAGGGCCTCGCTCGACAACCCGACCATGCGTGCGAGGTCGCGCCCGACCGCGGCGGGCAGGGCGTCGGGCTCGAACGTGGCGTCGGGCCACAGCGCCGCCGGTTGGGGGGTCGGCATCCATGTCAGTTGCAGCGCTTCCGGCGGCAACACGACGTCGGTCCGGCACAAGGCGTAGATGCGGAGGCCGCGTTTGACGAAGCCATCGACGGCGAGGCCCCGTCCTCCGAACAGCAGGCCAGCGAGCGCGCGCGGGTCACGGCCCGGGTCGCCGCCGAGCGCCCACAGCCAGCGCAGCAGCGTCTGCGTCTGCAGCAACTCCGCGACCGCGGCGTCGACGCGCGCGCGCTCGGCTTGCACCTCGGCGTGCGTCAGACCGAGCGCTTCTGCCAACACGGGGCTCGCCCGAAACGGGATCGGATCCCCGAACGTCCCGGGAAAGTCCAAGGTATGCGCGAGGTGTGGGCCAGCGAACAGGGCGGCGGCGAGCGCGCTCGCGACCGTCCGTGGCGGGGGCTGGTCGTCGTGGTCGGTCCAGGGTGCAAGCTGGCTCGCCGCCCAGGCGTCGCCGTTGCGAAGGGCTTGGTCGGCCATCGCGATCGCGGTCCCCTCGTCGCCCCGTCGCAGGGCGAGCCGCCGGGACGCGAGCCCCTCGCGCATCAACGCGAGCAGATCCTGAGGGCCGGCCATGCGTTCGTCCGTGGCGTGGGGTGGCGGGTCAACTGGGCGGGGGATTACCCTGTGGGGACGGGCAGCGTCGAGGGGACGGTTGCGCGTCGGGGAGGGCAGGATGCGTGGTGGCAGCTTGGGTATGGCCCGGGTCTTGGCGTTGTCGGCGGCGCTCGCCGGCTCTGGGCTGGCGTTCGCCAGCGCGACCAGCGGCGTGGGGGCCTACCGTTCGACCCTGATGTCCACCTGGAGCCGGCACCTCAAGCTCGCCGGCCAGATCCGCAAGGGTGAGGTGGACCGCAAGGGTGACCTCGCAGCCCACGCCGCTGCGCTTCGCATCGGTGCGGACGACTTGGTCGCGTTGTTCCCGAAGGGCAGCGAGGGTGGCGAGGCGCGCCCGGAGATCTGGTCGAAGTCGTCGGCGTTCGCGGAGGCCGCCTCGACGTACGCAGCGGCGACGGCTGCGCTCGTCAAGGCGACGGAGGGCGGCGACGACGCCGCGATCGGCGCGGCGCTCGATGCCGTGGGTTCGGCGTGCGGGGGCTGCCACAAGCAGTTCAAGGCCGACTGACCGTGGCGCGCGGCGTCGGATCGGTCCTGTCGGTCGTGTCGGGGCTGGCAGGCCTCGCGTGGGTCGGTGGGGGGGCCTCGCCCGCGGCGCTCGCGTCGGCGGAACCGACGCCGTCCGCGCCGGACGCGGGCGCGGTGACCGCAGGTGACGCTGCGCGCGGCGAGGTCCTCGCGGGGCTCGCGGGCTGCTTGCTCTGTCACGGCGCCCAAGGCGAGGGCGCCACCGTCGAGGTCCCCGGCGTCGGCGCCGCTTTCGCGCCGCCGATCACGCACACGGCGCTCTCTGCCTGGCGCTTCTCGGATTGGGAGGCGGCCTTCCGGGAGGGACGGTCGCCGCGCGGCACGGCGTATGGCCCGTTCTTCCCATGGAAGGCCCTCGGAGGCATGACCGACGCCGATCTGATGGACATCGCAGCTTGGGCGTCCGCGCTCCCCGATGCCCCCTGGAGCACGCCGACGCGTCCCAAGGGTCTTTGGACGTGGATCGGTCCGGCGGCGGCGAGCCGGTTCGCCGCGCCCTCGGTTTCACCGCTGCCCGAGGTCGGCGACCCGACGGTCGCGGCACAATTGGCGCGGGGGCGCTACCTCGTGTCGACGGTCGGCCATTGCGGTTCGTGCCACGATGGGCGGACGTGGCTCGGCCGTCCCGATGCGGCCGCGTCGCTCGGTGGCGGACCCCGCGCGTTGGCCCCGAACATCACGGCGGGTGACCCGCAGATCGGCGCGTTGACGATTGAGGGGTTGGCGGACCGTCTGGCGGCCGGCGAGGACGCGGAGGGTGAGCCGCTCGTCGGCGACATGGCGGCGATCGCCGCGCATGGCCTCGCGCGGCTCCCGGAAGCCGACCGTCGCGCGATCGCGGCGTGGCTCCTCGCGGTCCCGGCCGTGGCGGTGTCCCGGTGAGGCGCTTCCGCGTCGGGTTGTCTGTGCTTCTTGGTGGTGTTGCGTGCGATGTCGACGGCTCCGGCATCGTGGAGCCACCGCCGGACGGGTCCGACGTCACCGCTGCGGCGCCGGTCATCACGCCGTCGCCCGCGTGGCCCGACGGTCGGCCGCTGGTGTGTGACGGCGACGGGCTCACCGTGCGCTGGATGCGGGACGGCCAGGTGTTCCCAGCCGCCACGACGAGCCATGCACCGGGTGACACCGTCCCCGCGTCCGCGGTCGCTGCGGGTCAGACGTGGTCCTGTGAGACGGACGCGGGACGGGCGGAGGTTCGCGTCCGGCCGCCCTCGGTGGTGCTCGTGATCGCCGACGACCTCGGGTGGGGCGATCTGTCTCCGTATGGCGGTCGCCTCGCGACGCCGGCGGTGGAACGGCTCGCCGACGAGGGGATCACCTTCGCGACGACCTATGCCGCTGCACCTGTGTGTGGGCCGGCCCGCGTCGGCCTACTCACGGGCCGAGAGCCGGCGCGTACCGGCATGACGTACAACGTCTCGGACAACGCCGCCGAGGCCCAAGGTCGAGGCCTCCCCCCGCTCGAGCGGACGCTCGGCGAGGTGCTCGCCCC